>JAUNXU010000003.1:41823-53406 GCA_030539615.1 Methanobacteriaceae archaeon
CTTTTGTATCTTGTATTATTGTATCTTCTGTTGTGGTGTCTTCTGGTGTTAATATAGTATCATTATTATTTGTATTTGCTGAGGATATTGTTGTTAGACTCATCAATAAAAATAAACTTAGTGTTATTACAAGTATTAGTTTATTTTTGTTCATCATTTTTCTCCTATTTACTTAAATATGTACTTTTATTATTTAAGAAAAAAATTAAAGAATATTATCAAAAAATGTACACTATTTAAGTTTGTTATTTATTAAAATAGTTTTATATTAGGTGGTTCCATAGTGGTCTGATTAATAAGAATTTTTATTTTTAATATGATTGTTTAAAAAGGGTATTTTTTATTTTTATTTTTTTTTGTTATTTATATTTCAATTTTTTTTATTTGTTTATTATGGTAATTTTAATTGAAAAAAATATATAATAAAATGAAAAGGGAGGGGATGTTATTTAAAGTTTATATTTATTGAAGATGTTTCATTATTTTTTATCCATTCTATTTTTGTATTGTAGTACCATTTGTTTTCTTTTAGATTGGTATAGTAATGGTTGGAATTTCCATTGAAACTTATTGGGTATGGTACTTTGTTGTATATTTTTTTTGTTGTGTTTTTTGTTAATGGTACTTCTGTTGTAATGTAATGTGTATTATTGATTTTTTCATATTTTAGTGTTAAATCTGTTGGTGAGTATGTTGCTATTGTTTGTTTAGATCCTACTTCTTGTGAGTATATGATATTTATTGTGTTTTCTAGTGTTTGTAGTGTGTTTTTTGTTTCTGTTATTCTTCTTATGTCTTCTGTTGTTGAAATTGTTTCTTGGTATAATGGTAGTATTATTGTTGATAGTATGATTAGTGTTATTGCTATTAGTAGAATATATTCTGATGCTATTTGTCCTTTATTTTTCATAATATTATTGTTTGTAGAAGGTTGTTTATTATTAGTGTTAAGTTTCCTATTGTTATTGTTGTTATTAGTCCTAATAGTATTATTGGTGCAAATGATATGCTTTTTTGTATGAGTATTGTTTTTGGTGTTTGTTTTAGTTGTTGTATTTTTTGTATTTCTTTTTTTGTTAGTCCATGACTTTGTGGTTTTATTATTATTTGGTTGTCTTTTTTGATTGGTTTTCTTAGGATCATTCCTTCTTCTAGTTTATTAATTGGTTGTTTTGTTGTTAATGTTTCTTTTATTATATTGTTTTTGAATACTATTTTTATTGATTTTATCATTAAACATAGGCAGTATATTATTGAGATTTCTATTATTTTACTAGTTAGTATTGAATAGAGTATTATTGGTATGATTAGTGTATATGTTATTCTATTATTTTTTAGTAGTTTGTTGATTATTATTGTAAGTAAGAATAATAATGTGATTTTTATTAATATGTGATCTATAAGTATATATTGACTTATTAAGTTTATTAATAGAATAACTATTGATAATTTAGTTGTGTTTATTAGTATTTCTTTATTGATTGTTATTTTTAATATTTGTTTTTTAGTGTATTTTTTAAATATTGTTCTTGTTATCATTAGTAATAATAATGGTAATATTAGTAGTATACTGTTTAATATTAGTGTTATTGGTAATGGTATAAAATTATGTATTGGTATTGTTATTCCCATTATATTATATATTACCATGTTTTGTATCTCTGGTGGTAATAAACATGCTAATGCTGTAAATAATTTTACATCACCACCTGCCCATACATTTAGATACCATAAGATATATGAGAATGTAAATGTTAATATTATAAAAAGATAGTAATTTATATTCAGGTTATTATTTATTATATAATTAACTGTTGTTATGATTAAACCTATTATAATCATTGAAAAAGTTAATGTATTAGGTATAATTTCTTGTTTTATATCTGTTATTGTTGATATTATACAAGTTATTATACTTAGTAAGATTAATATTATTTCTAAATTCATAATGCTATGCTTTTTTCACATCCATATTTTTATTATATTCTTTAGCTGCTTTTATAAATGATGCAAATAGAGGATGTGCCTTATTTGGTTTTGATTTAAATTCAGGATGTGATTGACATCCTACAAACCATGGATGATCTTCTAATTCTATTATTTCTACTAAGAAATCATCTGGTGAAACTCCTGCTATTGTGACTCCCATTTTTTCTAGTGCATCTCTATAATCATTGTTAATTTCATACCTATGTCTATGTCTTTCTAATACATGTTTTTTAGCAAATGCTTCGTAAGATATGGTTTTTTCTTTAATTAAACATGGGTATGCACCTAATCTCATAGTTCCACCCATATTTTTGATTTCTTTTTGTTTTTCCATCATATCAATTACTGGATATTTACAATTTTCATCAAATTCTGTACTATTAGCATCAGGATATCCATTTAATCTTGCAAGTTCTATTACCATTGCATGCAATCCTAAACATATTCCAAATATTGGTACTTTATTTTCTATTGCATATTTTACTGCTTCAAGTTTACCTTGTATTCCTCTTTCTCCAAATCCACCAGGAATTAATAGGCCATCACATTCTTTTAATACATCTGTATTAAATTCATCATCAGCTTTGATCCAATCAATTTCAATTTTTACTTTATTTTCTGCACCTGCATGTTTTAAAGCTTCTCTAATACTAATATATGCATCTTCTAATTCTGTGTATTTTCCAATAACACCTATATTAATTTCTGGTTTATCAATTTTTAGATCTTCTACTATAGTACTCCAACCATATAAATCAGGTTTTGTATCTACATCTAAATGTAATCTATTTATTATGAAATCCCCCACATTTGCACTATGCATTATTAAGGGTACTTCATATATTGAATGTGCATCTGGTGTATTTATTACTGCTTTTGGCTGAACATCACAAAAGTGTGCGATTTTATTTTTTATATCAGCTGCTAATGGTAATTCTGATCTACAAACTATCATATCAGGATTTATTCCTAATCCTCTTAGTTCTTTTGTACTATGTTGTGTTGGTTTTGTTTTAAATTCTCCAGCAGCTCTTAAGTATGGTACATAAGTTACATGTACAAACATACAATTTTCTTGTCCTTCAGTATTTCTTAATTGTCTTAATGCTTCTATAAATGGTTGGCTTTCTATATCTCCAACTGTTCCACCTACTTCTATCATTATGACATCAGCTTTTGTATCTTCTTCTATGTTTTTTATCATTAATTTTATTTCATCAGTTATATGAGGTATTATTTGTACACAAGATCCAAGATAATCTCCTCTTCGTTCTTTTTCTATTACTGATGAGTATACTTTTCCTGTTGTTATGTTTGCTTTTCCTGATAAATTTACATCAAGAAATCTTTCATAATGTCCTAAATCAAGGTCTGTTTCCATACCGTCTTCAGTTACAAATACTTCTCCATGTTGATATGGGTTTAATGTTCCTGAATCCCAGTTTAGATATGGGTCTATTTTTATTGCTGTAACATTTAATCCATATGATCGTAGTATTCTTCCAATAGATGCAGATGTTATACCTTTACCTATGGAACTAACTACTCCTCCTGTTACTACTATATATTTTGACAAAATTTTTAACCTCCATAAAAAAATATTATTCATTGAATATACAATATCTATATTTACTTTGTATATTATTAATAATAATACTTTCTAATATAAATTCTAATAAATATCTTAATATAATTTAAATTTTAATAAATATTCTAATAAAAAAAGTGTATAAAAAATAAAAAAATAATAATATTATTTATTTTGAGATACTTTAATTAACTCATTAAATAATTTATAACCTTCAAAAGTATCATACTTTCCACCAGTCATACTTTCACTAAATTCAGTACATGCATCAGGACTTTCAATACTAGTTGAATATAAAGCAAAAGGTACAGGTGTCATTGTATGAACACGTTTATTAATTGGAGTAGGATGATCTGGTAAAACTGCAATAGTATACTCTTCATCAATATCTTTTAATTCTTTTAATAATCTACCAATAATAATACTGTCAATACTTTCAATAGCTTTAATTTTTTCTTCAATATCTCCAGCATGTCCTGCTTCATCAGGAGCTTCAATATGAATAAATAAAACATCATGTTCTTTTATAGCATTAATTGCATAATCAGCTTTAGCTTGATAATCAGTATCAAAATAACCAGTAGCTCCTGGAACATCAATAATATCTAAATCAATATATTCACTAATACCTTTTAATAAATCAACACCAGTAATAGTAGCTCCTTTAAGATTATATTTTTTAGTAAAATTACCAATATCAGGTTTAGGACCTTGACCCCAAATCCAAGCCATATTAGCAGGAAGTTTACCTTCACTTACACGTTTTTTATTAACTGGATGATCAACTAAAATATCCATGCTGTCTAACATTAATTGATTTAATTTATAAGATAATTCATTATCTGGTTTAAGCCATACTTCGGATATATCTTCACCAATAGAATCATGAGGTGGAGTTGATTTAAGATCAGCACTTTTTAAATCATCCATCACAAAAAGATTACGATAACTAACACCTGGATAAAAATGACCAATATCTTTAAAAGATTCATCAAGAGCTTTTATAAGTTCAGTAGCTTCAGAAGTTGTAATATGACCTGCTGTAAAATCATTAATTTTATCATCTTCAACATTCATTAAATTACACCTAAATGCTACATCACCATCTTCTAATGTTACACCAACACTTGGTGCTTCTAAAGGTCCTCTTCCTGTAAGCATTGATGGATTAAAACCCATAATAGAAAGGTTAGCAACATCTGATCCAGGAGTCATACCATCAGGAACATTAGCAACATGACCACAAAAACCATTAGCAGCTATAAAATCCATATTTGGTGTATTACTAGCAACAACTGGAGTTTTACCACCTAGTTCATCAACAGGTTCATCAGCCATACCGTCAGGAATAACAACAACATATTTCATAATTATTTTCTCCTTTATTCATGTTTAGTTATATTAATAATATCACTTAATAATGCGGAAGCAGTTTCAATAGAACCGGCTCCAGCTCCAACAGCCATTACATCTCCAGATAAATCAGTTTCAAATTTAATAAGATTTAAAGTACCATTAATAGCAAAAGTAGATCCTTCTTTAACAAGCATAGGAGCAACAGTTAATTTTTCATCCTTTGCTTCTGCTACTAATTTAATGAGATATCCTTCATCTAAAGCAAAATTAACAGCATCTGAAGTAATATGTGAAATACCATGTAAATCAACATCATTTAATGTTACATCCCAACCCATAAGAGAATTAGCAATAATTACAATCTTACAAGCAGCATCTAAACCTTCAACATCTTGATAAGGATCAGTTTCAGCAATACCTAATTCTTGAGCTTCTTTAAGTGTTTGATTATAATCAGAACCTTCATTTGCCATACGTGATAAAATATAATTGGTTGTACCATTTAAAATACCTTGAACTGATTTAATAGTATTACCAGCTAATGTTTCACGAGCAAGATTAATTACAGGCATTGTTCCACCAACAGAAGCTTCAAAACGGAATTTTACTTGATTTTCTCTTGCAGCATTAATTAATGTTTTGAAATTTAAAGCTAAAGGACCTTTATTAGAAGTTACTACATGTTTTTTATCATTCATTGCTTTTAATATATGTGATTGTGTAGGTTCTCCATCTTCTACATTAGTAGGTGTAACTTCAACAAGACAATCATAATCAACTTTTGATAAAACATCAATCCCTTCAATATTATTTACACCAAATTTTGGATATTCACAAATTTTTCCTGTTTCTTTTTTAATTTCTAAAGCTTTAACAAGATCCAAACCATTATTATTAATAGCTGCTCCAGAACGATCAGAAATAGCAGTTATTTTAAGATCAATATCATATTTACTTTTTAATTCATCATATTTAGTTTCTATAACTTTTGCCAATCCTTGACCTACTGCACCAAATCCTAATATGCATATTTTCATTATATTCAACCCTCCTTCTAAATTTCTTTAATCATTACTAAATTATTATCTTTAGTTATTTTAGTAATTTCTTCAACTGCTTTATCCATGTTACCATTAACAGTTTCTATAATAAATTTGGATACAGATTCTTCAACTTTATCAGATATTTTAAGACTTACATCAATCACTTTAACATCAGGTATATTATTAATACGATCAATAGTATTGTTAATATCAGGAGTTGTTATATCACCTAAAAATATGATTAATTGTTTTTCTTTTTGTAATTCATCATCAATCTTTACTATTGGAAACTCTTCTTTAACAGATTTAATTGTTTCATTAAGAACTGATTTATCACCAGTTAAAGTTAAATGTATAGGTAATGTACCTCTTTTTGTTTTTAATTCATGATTATGAATAACAGATGTAATATTTGCCCCTTTTGATCCAATAGGCTTTAATAAATTAATTAATTGTCCTGGAGTGTCAGGTATTTCAACAACTATATTTAATTTCATTTTACCCATTTCCCTTTTTCAGCAATGACTTTTCCATCAGCATCAACATGAGCATTGCGTAATATCTTTTCAGGATTTTTAGACACTTTTTCATCTTCTCTTGTACGATTTACATTATCTACCACATACTGTGTTTCTTCTAGATCAGGTATTTGATTTAATGCTTCTGAAAACTTGTTTAAAATTCTTTCTGCTTCTTTTTCTATTTTCATTTGAGAAATATCCCCCTTATTGTTTGTATAATAAATATAATATAATCTTTGTTATTGATATTTAATCTATCATTTATTATTAATAAATTTTTTTAGTTTGAAAATAATTCATTGTAAGGTGATTCTTTAATAATTTTTTTTATTAATATTTTATGTATTCCAGACCCATATTGAGCAGCTTTTTTTGGTCTATAAGCAATAAATTCTGGAACACCTAACTGTAAGCTTGCATCACGTAATATATGTTTTCGTATATTATCTGTACTTGAATTAATTTTGTAATTTAAAGGAATACTTTTTGAAAAGTTTATTATATTTTTATCTAAAAAAGGAACACGTAATTCCATATGATTATGCATAGTTACAGTATCATCTCTTTCAAGATTAACATGATAAATATTTTCTAAATCATGAAGTAATTCTTCTTCTAATTTATCTGGAGTATCATATTTATTTTTATACCTATTATAACCTGCAAATAATTCATCAGCACCTTGACCTGATAATAATACTTTAATATTATCCTTTGAAGCAAGTTTAGAAGTAAAAAATGCTGTTAAACCAACCCCTAATTTCATAAGATTAATATCATCAATATATTCAAGTACAGGTAATGCATATTTTCTAACATCATCCACATTTATAATGTATTCTTTTAAAGGTAAATCTATACTTTTTGCTGCTTTTTTAGCATAATTTAAATCTTGAGAATTTTTTGTACCTGTAGTATATAATGTAACATCAACATTTAACTGTTTACAAATACTGGCAATTAAAGAACTATCTACACCACCAGAAAATAATAAACCAATATTATCAACACCAGACACGCGTTTACTAACAGATTCCACAATAAATTTTTTAAATTCATTAATTGCAGAATCATAATCATTAAAAGAAAGAGTATTCCTATTATTATGATTAAATTGATTTATTTTACCATTGAATATATAAGTTCTTGGATTTAAATCAAAAATATTACTAAATCCAATATTATAAATAGCTACTTTTTCAGATGCAAATGCAAATGAATCATCATCATAACTATAATATAATGGTTTTACACCAACTGGATCTCTTACAACAATATAGTCTATACCATCATATACACAAAATGCATAATCTGCATCAATTATATTAATAGTTTTTTTAACAGCTTCTAATAAATTTCCAGTATAAAAATAATTAATAAGTTCTAATAAAACTTCACTATCTGAATAATAATCTTCATAAGAAAGATTATATTTTTTAACTAAATATTTATAATTATAAATTTCAGCATTAGATACTAATATAATATTATTAAATTTTAATGGTTGAAGTCTATTTTCACCAACAATAGATAATAAATTATGTCCTAAAGCAAAATTAGAATTGAGTATATTAGTAAATTCTTTATCAATATCATTTGATTTAAATATTTGACCATTAATATATAAACCTTTACCATCAGGACCACGATATTTTAAAGAATTCACCATAGTTATTATATGTTTTGAACTTTCTTTTCCATATATTCCTGCTATACCACACATTTTTTTATATTCAACCTATATTATTTTTATTAGTCGTGACCTAAACATGCGTTACATCCTGTTGGAAGTTTAGCTTTTTCTTTATGAATTTGACATATAACTTCTTCAGTTTTTATTTGTTTGCATATTTCACATATTTTAGGTATTAAAAGATTACTATCTACACTTTCTTCTTTAAGATCAATAGCCAATTGTTTAATTTTATCTTCAATATCTTTATTAAATTGAATATCATTTCCTCTTTTATCACTAATATATTGTGATACTGCAGCTTGTGTAATATTTAATATTTTTGAGATTTGATTTTGTTTCATTCCAAGATTTAATAATTCTTTTGCTAATTTTGATCTTATTGATGGAATTACATACCAAACAATTATTTCACATGGAGGTTTCATTATTTTATTCACCATAATTTTTTTATTAATTCAATTTTTCTTATATAATAATATAAGTTCAACTGATATATAAAATTAACACTGTTATATAATAGTATATATTATTTTTTTCTAAGACCTTTCTGATCCCAATTCATATTAAAAGCATCAATATAATGGTTTATAATAGTAGAATAATGATTCCATAAACCAATAGACGAATCAACATCAACATTACCCAATTTATCACTATCAACAAATACTAAAAGCATTTTTTTACCATCTCTAATAATTAATTTAGCCATTGGTAAAACTTTCTGTTTAATAAAAAAATCATTACCTTTAAATTTATCATCAATATTAATAATATTATTATCAATTTTAGATTGGGGTGAAATAATAAGTTTAACTATCACAACTCCTAATTTTTAGCCTTATTAATTTGATCTAATAAAGAAATTATTTCATCTAAATATAAAAATCCACTTCTTAAATATAAATAATCTTGAGCTCTTTTAATAATTTCCAATTCTTTATCAATTATTTTCTTTGAATCATCTAAAGTCCAAAATAGAGCATTAGCATTAGTAGATAATTTACTTTCATACACAAAAGTTAATCTTAACTCAGTTTCTTCCAAATCTTTAGTTAAAGATCTCTTATACTTTTTAAATACTTGATTAAAGTTCTACAACTTGTATTTTAAAGGTCTACCTGAGTTATAGTTAATAAATTCTTCTTTTCAAGATTTGAAAGAATAGTATAAATCTTAGAACGTGGAATTCCCGATTCTAAACTTATATATTCACCTTTAGCAATAATTTTAGAATTTAAAGTAATATAAGCTTTAGCTTCATAATCAGTTAAACCAAATTTATTTAAAATTTTTAATAATGATTCATCCATACAAATAATACCCAAATTTTATTATTATCTAAAAAATATAAAAAATTAATTAATCTAATAATAAATTATCTTGATTAACTAGTTCTTCTAATTTTTCATATATTTCATTTTGAGTATTTAATAACATTCTTATTTTTTCTTCACAACGATTATGTTCATTAATAGCACCTAATTCACCAAGTAAATCAGAAATTTGTTCTAATAATTCATTACTTGAAGTTTCTTCACATGATTCAACTAACTTGTTTATGGATTCTTTTTTATTACCACTTATATAATTTAAAACTCCTTCCAAAAAATAAAAATTTTCATTAGTATTTTCACTTAACAATATTTGAATTTTTGTCACACTTTATATTCTATAAAAAAATAATTACATCTCAGAACTTATTATTCCTCCCATTATTCTCATAATTGATTCCATATCTTGTTCTTCCATTTTACATTTACATTTCTCAGATTCGTCTTTATCAAGTTCTTCAAGTAATAAATAAATAGTTAAAAGTAAGTTAGTATCTGAAGTTTCTTGATAAGATCTAATTAACATATCCAAAGTTTCTTTTTCATTATTAGAAACATGTTCCAAAAAGTATCTTAAAAATTGTTTTACTTCATAATTTTCTTCAAGTTTAATAGTTAATTTAATATTTTCTTTAACATCTTTTAACATTCCTCCTGCTAAATAAATTTTTGTTTTCAAATTAATTATCACAGGATTTAATTGATCTTCTAATGAAAGATATTCTATGGTTTTTATTGCACTAAAATAATCTTTAAGTGATTTTAATATTTTTACTTTTAATAAAGCTATATCTAAATTCATATCTTCATTTGATATATTTTGAATTACTTTTAAAGCTTGATCATAGTTTTTTTGATTATATAACTCCTGAGCTATCTCTTCAATAAAGTCAAAATCATTGTGGTACGTTTTAGATAATTCATTTAATAAATCTTCTGCTTCATTTATATTGCCCTTTTCAAAATTTAATAAATTAATATACATATTTAAAGAATTTTTGTATCTTGGATTTATTTTAATAATTTTTCTTAATTCATCTAAGATATCATCATCTTTTTTATCCTCATTTATACAGTCACATACATGTTCATAATATTTTTCTAATTCTAAAATATCTTTATAATCTTTTAATATCTCTTCATTATTTCCTTCCTCTTTTAATAAAGATACTAATAATATGATATTATTCATTATTTTTATTTTTTTATAAGGATCCTCACATGAATTTAATACTTTTTGAGAATATTTTAATGCTTGAGCATATTTTCCCATATTATATAATATTAAAATTCTTAGATCTAAAGCATCCTCAAAATCACTATCTATTTTAAAAACTTCATTAATACATTTTAATGCTTCTGAAAACTTTTTTTGAGAATATAATTCCTGTGATTTAAAATAGTAAATTTCTTTATATGGATATTCTTCTAGTATTTTATCAATTTTTTCTATTGTATTTGGATCTTTTTTATGATGTAGGACGAAAATTCCAAAAGTAAGTAATTTCTTATTTTCAGGATATTTTTTAAAAAGATCTTTTAATATTTCAATTATTTCATAACAATATTCTGTTTTTAAACTTACGATGAATAACCGTCTTAAGAATTTATAAAACATGTCAAAACTCAAAAATAGTAATGAATCATCTATTTTTTTTAGTGGTTTTATTATTCCTTTTAAATTTCCTTGATTTACTAATGTGATTATTTCTAAAACATGATATAATGTATGATATTTATCTGAAATATCTTCATAATTTGGAAATTTAATATATTCATCAAGTATTACAGAATATAATTCATCTTGCATATGATTATGATATATTTGTAATAGATATTTATCAGCTGATGGTTTAATATTATTAAATAATTCTTGGATTTCATTTTGAATTTCTGAAGATTCATCAAATAATATTATTAGATAATAGTTTATTAATTTATAATTTGGATCTTCTTTTATTATTTCTTTAATATATTCGAAAGCTTCTTTTATTTCATCATTTTCTATGTGTTCTAACATTTTTTTATATTTTATATTTGTATTCATTTTAGTACCTCT
>JAUNXU010000004.1 GCA_030539615.1 Methanobacteriaceae archaeon
TAATAATCCAACATATTTTTTTTGTAAATAAGTAGCTCTTTTTTAAACTATATTTTATTCAAATTAACAATTTGAATTAATAAGTTATATGTTATTAAATACTAATAAACATATTAGCTAATAAAAACTACACAAACATAATACAAATCCCAATTAATTTATTAAGTATTATACAATACACATTTTTTTATCCAAATAAACAAATTATGATAATAAAATCATATATTTTTATAAAACTTCCAAATACACTATATATTTATCTTTTTTTTATTAGATAGTGTTAAATACTGTTTAATTTGTATTATTTGTAATTATTTCGTGTTGTTTTTTTCTTTGTTTAGTTTTTTTTTATTTTTATTGTAGTGTCTTTTTTTTAATGATTTTAGGCTTTATATTTTTCTTTCATAATGTTACATTTTTGTCTTGGTATTGTATTATTCTAGTATGATTATACTTGTTATCAGTGACGTTAAATGAATGCTTTTTTACTGATTGATTTAATATTATTTTTCTATTAATTTAAACTATAACAAAAATGAGAGATACATATCAACAAAACAGTAGAAACAGAAAAATAAAATAAAAAGAATATATTTCACTAACAACTGTAAACATTAGACTATTTAATATATATGCATCATAATCAATAACAACCAATTAGGATAATACATTAAAATTATGCAATGATTCAAAAATAGATAGGCCATAAGGAAAAAAGAAGAGTACAATAAAAGAAAATATAGTATAAACATCATTTAAAATGCTTAAAATGTAGAAAATCTTAATAATTTACTAGTTAAAAAGTAGAATCCCCATCAAAAATAGAATAGAATTATATATAGTATGATTATAATTAGAAAAACTAAATTCTCATAGTAGTTTAAAAAAAAATGTCAATAATCTGAAGTGAGGATATTTTGATTTATTTTTAAATGTTAAAAGTTATTAAAATTAAAATTTCGAATTTTGGTGAACATTCTGTTTAATAAATAGAATAATTAAGTAATAAAAATTGTCATTAAAAATAGTTTTTATTAAAATAATAATATTATATGATTTAATAAATAATAATTCAAAAATTAGTGTATAAAAATTATAGCGGACCTGGGGGGATTTGAACCCCCGGTCTTTGGATTAGAAGTCCAACGCCCTATCCAGTCTAGGCTACAGGCCCATAATTATTTTCATTGTTATACTATTATAATTGTATGTTAGTTATACTAAATAAAGGTTTCGATTTAATTAAAAATAAAGAAAGATTGAAAAATTAGAATATTATTCTAATTCTCTGTAAAATGTTCCTTCTCCTCCTTTAGATTCTACTAATCTAATACATTCTTCAGCAGCATCTTTAAGATCTTGTTCTGCTGTAGGATAATCAGTTGCTGTTACCATGACCCGATATCTTGGAGCACCCACACATTGTATTTCAAGATTATCTTTTTCGATTGAAGTTAATGCATTTATTATAACTTCAACACCATTGGAAGCATAAGATGTTATATCTACATATCCAGTAATATGAACTTCAGGTGCAGAAATATTTTTATTTGATACTTCTGCAATAGCTTTTGCCCATAATTCTTCAACCCCAATATCTAATAATACTGATTCTCCTTCTTCAGATGATAATTCAAATCCTTCATATAAGTCTCCAAATTCATCCATCATGTGGTATCCTACTTCATCATAAGCTTCATCAAGAGTTTTATCAATGGATCTTGCTGATATTTCAAGAAGTTTCTCTGCTTTTTGTTCTATTTTCCATTCTTGTATTCTTCTAGTTCTTTGATCTTCTCTTATTCGTTTTAATGATCCATCAACGTGACCTTTTTTTGGATTTACTCTAAGTACTCTTGCTACAATCTTCTGATTTTCTCTGACATAATCTCTTATATTCTTAACCCATCCAGAAGATACTTCTGATATATGTATGAAAGCTTCTTTTCCTTCATATTCTTCGAGTTTTGCGAATGCTCCATAGGGTAGAACTTTATGTATTGTTCCTACTATTAGATCTCCTTCTTCAGGCCATTCACCTTTCATTCTTACCATGATAATACACCTTACTGTATATCTATAATACTTCCACTATTTGTGCATATATTTTTGATCTTCCACCCTTAGGTTTTACTAAGGTTTTTCCACAGATAATACATTTAACTGTTGATGCTGCATGATCAAATATTACTTGATGATTATCACAGTCACTGCATTTTACTTTTAAAAAGTTACTTTCTTGTTTTGGCATAATATATTTCCTCCATTATTAATTTAGATAATAATACAAATACTATATTTTAGATATTTAATCAATGATAAAAAAAATTTGATTAATTTTTCATATAAACCCTAAATAAATAAAAAAATAGCATTCTTGTTAATAATTAGATAATATTTCTAATTTTTATAAAAAAGATTTAGAAGAATTTGATCTAGGATACAAATTCTACTTTACCAGCTCTAAATGTAGATTTTTTAATATGTGCTTTTCCACAATCTTTACATTTATATCTTAAATCTAATTTTTTGACTGGTTTATTACCTGATGGTAATGGTCTTGGATATCCTCTATATCCTGCGGTTACACGTCTGAATTGACGTTGACCCCATTTTAATTCACTTGCTTTTCTTCTTTTTGATTCAAATACTTCATGAGTTGTGTGTTTTTTACATTTAGGACAATATGTTCTTCTTTCTTTTGGTATTTTCATTTCTTTCACCTCTTGTTTTGTATAATAAAAGAATAAGAATTAATTAATTAAGAATACGTTTTGTTTTAATAATAGTAAGTATTCTTTTTATCTTATTACTAATTTCCCTTTATTATTGAGCATATATTTAAAAAAAGAGAAATAATCTTAAAAATAAAAGAAAAATATTATCTTTTATTTATTATTATATCAAGAATAATAATATATGCATTAATCTAAAAAAAATATTATTTTTTAGAATTTTTTTCTTAAATAATCTTTTATAAAGATTTTTTTTATTTCAATTGTTTAATATAATTTAATGACAATGAAATAATCTTTGACTAAATTTTATTGATTAATATATCAATAATTTATCTATATAATACTATGATCTTATTCTATATTTATAACTATAGTTTGTTAAAATAAATTATTAAAAAAAGTAGTAAAAAAATATTAATGAATAATTAGAAAGTATCAATAATAATTATTTAAAAAGTAGATTTTTATGTTAAACTATTTAAATGAATTACAATCAAGATACAATCCTGATACTTATTGTAATCATAATATAATCTTAAATTTTTACATTTCAGATTTAAATAAAAATTATCAACTTATTTTAACTAATGATAATTGTATTATTAAAAATGAAAATTATTTTAATTATACTACAAAAATAGAAACAAAAAATGAAATTTTAAAAAAGATTAGTAATGGAGATTTTAATAGATTTGAAGAATTATTTCATGATAATACTAAAATTTATGGTGATTTAGAAGTAGCATTAAAGTTAAATGAATATTTCCCTTTAAAAAAACATTTTTCTAAATTTTCAAATGAGGAATTAAATAGTTTAGATCCTATTGTATTTTTTTCATGGATTCCTTTAATTTTAAAACAAATCATTTTTACTCATAACAAAGAATATTTTAAAAATACAAATTTTTCATCTATGAAATTAACAATTAAAAATCAGTTAATTCATAAAATAACAAAAGAAAAATCAAGTTTATTATTTTCTATAACTCCTTTACCAATTCGATGGGCATTTTACAGTCCAATTAATAATGAATCTTCTATGATGACTTTACTTATTCCTTGGACTATGTTTTGGTTATTTATTACTAAATTTCCATTTTTTGGAGGATTATTTGCTATTTTTGTAACAATATTTACTATGATTAAATTTAGAGATTATATTTGGACTATCTATGATAAGATTACATTTTGTTTAATTCCATTGTTTTCTATATGTTTCATGTTTTTTGGTTTAAAGATAGTATTATTAGTTCCATTTTCACTTTTTATTTATGGACTTATTTGGATTTTTTCCTGTTTAAAACCTGTTTCACTTATTGCAGAATATTCAAAATATGATTTTGGTGAAGATTTAGCTTTAGAAAATAAAAATTTTTTAAAAATTTGTAAATTTGTATCTGGATTATGGGGTGGAATATTTATTATTTATTGTTTTTTATCAGTATTTGCTGTAAAAACTGTTATTGAACCATATGTAGGAATTATAACTTTGATAGTTTCATTTATTATTCGTTGTTTAGTTACTTGGTATTCAAGGTGGAAATTAGAAAGACTTAGTTAAAAATTTGAAATATAACAGATTTAAAAAAAATAGGAAAAGTTTTTGAAAATAAGAAATATTAATTTACAAAATTTCATTATTTTCAATTAATTATATTATACAGGATTTGGATATGCACTTATTAATCCATAACGGAATAAACTAAATCCAGCTCCACCATTTGCCATAATAGTTGCTATATCTGCATCCATTTCAGCTTTAGATAGTAATGTAGAAGCAGAACTTCCATATGTTTGAATTACTCCAACAACATCAGAATATACTGCTCTGTCAACAATATATTTTATAACACTACCAATCCAAGCTCTATTTGCATTATAATCATATTTATATACCATAGGTAACATTATGTCAACGTATGGACTTAATTTTGCATAGTCTTGACCATAATAAATAGGAGTACCTGCCTTTTCAGGAAATACACATGCAGACAGTAGTAAACTATTACTTTTTGATTTAACAATTGCATTAACTTCTTTTACAAAGTTTGTTATTTTACTTACACTTACAATTGAAGGATTTGTTCCACTATATCTTACATAATCTAAACATATTCCATCAACACCCTCAATATTAATTAATGTTTTTATGAATGATTTAACAGTATTCATACGTGTTGTACTAATATCAAATGAACCATCATGATAAAAACACATAAGCCATGCATGTACCCTAATATTTGTATTTTTAGAAAGTGAAATAATTTTATTTAAATTATTTTTATTACTTTCAGATACTTGCACAAATACATCAGTTATACCTGCTTTAACCCAAGTATTTATAGTACTACTAGTAACAGTAGCATATAATTGAACAAATAATGTTGAATAAGCTGTATCTGACGGAATAGTATATTCAAATTCTTTTTTAGTATCATATGTATATCCAGTAAGAGTTACTAATCCTGTTGTACTAATTGTTTTTGATATAGAATATTTTCCATTAGTAGTCATACCAGAATATGTTTGAGTTCCAGATTTAGTTGAAACTGTTAAAGATACACTTACTGATGGAATATAACTAGATGTAGCAATCATTGTATTTCCATTACTACATTGATTAAAACTAACTGCCATTGTAGACTGAACATCTTTTTTCAATGATGAACTAGTAACTGTCATATAAATCCATTTAGTTAATACAACATTATGTACTCTATCACTTCCAGGTTTTGTATTGTAAGCCCACCAATTAGAATTAACATTACATGTACCTTTAAGATTATATGTATCTACATTATCATTTTCTTTAAAAATGGAATAGGATACTACTGTATTTCCACCATTATTATAAATTGCAGCACCATACTTTCCTGCAACATTTTTATAAAATATTGATTGTTGTATTTCAAGAATGGAATTAATATTATTAAATGCTCCACCTTTACTAGTTGCTTTATTTGATCCATCTTTTTGTGTAGCAGTATTATATGAAAAATTACAATTTAATGCTAAATTTTTTACTGTTTTTGTATTTAATACAATTGCAGATCCAAAACTATTAGCAACAACAGAATTTTTTAAATATAATCTAGAATATTCATTTACAGAAATTGCTCCTCCAACTCTTGCTCTATTATAATTAAAAGTACAATTTTGAATACTTAAATCTCTTTTAACATTTGAAGTACTATATATTGCACCACCATAATCTTGAGCATAATTGTTTTTAAATAATGTATTTAAACAAACAAAATCTTTAGAATTCCATATTGCTCCACCATGATCTGTTACTACATCTTCAGAAAATGTACATCCTTTAACATATAAATAATTATAATTTAATATAGCACCACCACTTACTGCAACATTATTACCAAAATATGTATAATAACAATACAATTTACCTAAATTACAAATAGCACCACCATTTTTTGTAGCTTTACAATCATTAATTTCCAATTTAGATAGAGTTAAAGTACCATAATTATATATTGCTGCACCACTAAGTGCTTTAGCATTTTTAATAGTTAAACCATACATGGTAACTGTACATCCTTTATTAACAGTTAAAAAATGCTTAGAATTTGCATCAATAATTGTTGTACTAGTACCAGATCCTTTAATTATAACATTTTTATTAACACTTACTTCAGAAAATTTAAATGTTCCTGCACCAATATAAATTGTACCACCATTTGTAACAACACTCAATGCTCCAGATAAAGTAGCTTTAGGATTTGTTTGACTACCCACATTATTATTAGAACCAGTTTTTGAAACATAAACTGTAGATAATAATGAAGTTGCTGATTTTGTACTAATAGTTGAATTAGATCCATTAGAAGTATTAGAACTACTACTTACACTAGCACTATTACTTACACTTGAATTACTAGAACTACTACTTACACTAGATTTATTATTTTCAATGACGTTATTCTCATTTAACTTATTATTACTTGCACTTGTATTAGTAACTGAACTTCCAATATTTTTTTGTTTAACATTTGAAGAATCATCTGTTAATTCTTTAGTAACACTATTACTATCAGATATATCTGTAGTTGTGCTAACTGACGATCCCATGTCAATGTTGGAAGTAGTACTATTATCAACAGCACTTACAAAACTAATACAAGATAAAAAAATAAATAAAGTAATAAATAAGCCTATTTTCTTATTTATAATGTCTTTCATACCAGACCTTCTTTTAAGTTTATAATAATTATTTAAATTTATTTTTTTTCTTTTCAAAATATAACATATTATTATTTAATATTAAATCTTATTAAAACTTTTCTCATCTATTTAAGATTATTAAAATAATTTTTTAATAGTTAATTGTGATTTATCAAGAAATATTTTGAAATAAATATCAAATTTTTTATAAAATAACTAAAAATATATGATAATAAATAGTATAATAAAATATTAAAATAAGTTTATTTTTAAAATAAGAAATAAATTATATTCAAAAAAAAAATATTCTGTAATTCTTTTTTTAATAATATCTCTTGAAGATTATTAATTTTTAAAATTATTAATAGAATAAGAATATAAAAATAAAAAAAAGTAATATTATTGGAATTAAATTAATATATTAAATTCCAGTAACATTTCCTGATAAATCTGGTGCATTAACGCCACCATTTCCACTAATTACATCACCAGTATCTGCATCAATTTCAAGTTGACCTACAACTTTATTTCCATTTAATATTTGTACTATATAAACATAAGATCCATCATCTGATTTTTGTAATTGTGGTGTTCCTGATGAAATATCAGATCCTTCTATATGTTTATCTGCTATACTTTTTGCATCTGCAACTGATATTTTAACATTTGTTCCTTGGTTGTTATTATTATCAGAACCACTTCCACTTCCAGAACTACTAGTACCACTACCAGTTCCACTTCCAGAACCAGAACTACCAGTATTTGAACTTCCTCCACCATAATTCACATCAGTTCCAACTGAATTATCTGATCCACTTGAAGAAGATTGACTTGAACTACCTGATCCACTTGAAGAAGATTGACTTGAACCAGAGGAAGAAGTTTTACCTGAGGATGATGTAATCCCTTGAGATCCAGTTGATGTTTTTGCAGCAGCACTATTTACTTCACTTGCTAATGATGATGCTTTAGATGTTTGTTGATCTTGTCCTTGATCTTGTGTTTTTTGAGCTTGTGACTGACCATCTAATGCTTGTTGAGCTTGTTGTGTTTGTTGAGCCTGAGATTGTGCTTGACTTTGTCCTTGTTGATCCCCAGATCCTGCAGAAATTGGTGATGCTAATGCATCAGTTATTGGTGTTTCTTCAGTATCTACTTTTTGAAGTGGATTTAATGATCCATCACCAGTATTTATCTGATATGTTGCTGCTACAACACCTATTAATGCTACAATTAGTATGGAAAGTATAATTTTTTTATCCATTTTTCATTTCACCTTTACCCAGAGTTTAAAACCCGAATTTACTGTTTTCTAAAATAAATTATAATATTATATTAGTTTATTTGATTTTATTACTTTTTTAAATATGTATTTTGTTTTTAAGATTTATATATAATATATAGTTGTTTTTTTGAATATTAATATTTATGTATTATTTTTTGATAATTATGTAATAATATAGTTAATACTTAAATTAGATTAAAATATGAAGAATATTATTCTATATTATTAAGATTAGTTTTATCTAACTTTTCAAAATCTATTTGTCCTATATGTTTTTTATCAGGTAATGTTGGTATATCTATTTTTTTTATTTCTTTTCCATTGATAAATATTGTGTCTTTTCCACCACCATTATCTTCATGATCCAAATAGTATCCATTATCATATGAAACATAAATATTTACTTTATTTTCTTGATTTGATTTATGATGATATGTAATTATATTACGTCTATTATCACCCCATGTATCTAATCCAGCTATTTTTATACTAGCTTTTACAGGATTTTTTTCATATTTTTCATATTTTTCTGTGAAGTAATATTTAGGATGATTTGGTACACACACAAATTCCCCAGGTTTTATTTTATTTACATAAGATGTTATATTTTCATTATTTTTTGAATCTTTAAAATATATTGCTACACCAATTTGGCCTTTTGGTGATTTTACTACTAAATGTCCAAATCCTACTTCTTTAAAAAGAGCATTTACTTGATCCATCTCTTTTGTTGTGATATTGTTATTTTCAATTATATGTTTTATTATTACTTCTATTGCTGTACTATGAAATGGTTGTTGTGCTCCACCAGATCCTATAACCCATCCATCATCAGTAATTATTGTATGGAAAAAATAAGTTGTTTCTGTTTTATATTCTTTTATTACTGTATTACCATACCAATCCCCATTTTTTATATATAATGGTACTGGTCTTGGTGAATCTCTTCTAAAAGATATTACTGATTCATTTTCTGATACATGCAATAATATTGATGAACATCCCGTTATTTCTTTATAATCTTTCAATTTAAAACCTCTTTTTATATTTGTCTCTTTTTAAAATATTAAATTAGTATATTAGTTATAGTTTACGATTATTTGTGGTGTTGTTGTTCCTTTTTTTATTATTGTTGTTGTTTCTTTTTTAGGTTTTGTTGTGTGTTTTTCTGTTGCATGTTTTAATAGTTCTTCTGCATAAGTTTGTGCATTTTCATATTTTTTTATTAAATTTTTTAATTCGGGTATTGCATTAATATCTCCTTCTTGTATTCTTTGTTCTATATTATATAGTTCTGTAAATTCTTCGCCAATTATATGCATTTTTACTGAATCTGGTTTTATGAATATTTTTATTTCAATGTCTTGTGATATTTCATAATATTTTCTTGGTCTTCCACGTTCGATTTTTTGATATGATGGATTTATTAGTCCTAATGTTTCCATTGCTTTTAAATGACCTATTATTGCTTTTTGCCCTATGTTCAATTCTTGTGAAATTTGACTTACGAATCGTGGCTCGTCAGTTAATAATGTTAATATTTCTCGCCTAGTTTTACAGCCTATTACGTCTAATATTGATTCTAGGTCCATTTTTTTATCTCCGTTATTTTTTTATAGTATATAATATATTATTTTTTTTGAGATATATATAACCTTAGGTTACTAAAATAATTAAAAATACGAAAAGTATATATAACCTTAGGTTACTAAAGTGTAATTAGTGAAATGAAAATTTATATAACTTTAGGTAATTTTAATAATAGATCCTTTAAAACATTAAAAAAAACAGATCAGAGATATAAAAAATAAAAAACACAAGGTGACTAAATGAAAAAAAATAATGAAAAAGAAGAAAAACAAGAACACCCCGAAAAAGACGAAAAAATTAACAACCAAGAAAAACAAGAAGAAAAAGAAGAACCTGAAGAAACAAAAGAAGAACAACTAGAAAAACAAGTAGAAGAATACAAAGAAAAAATGCAAAGAATTCGAGCAGATTTTGATAACTTCCAAAAAAGATCTGAAAAAGAAAAAGAAGAATTTGTAAAATACGCCAATGAAGGATTAATATTAAAAGTTCTGGAGGCATACGAAGACTTAGGTCGAGCACTAGAAGTTAAAAAAACAGAAGATCTTAAAGAAGGAGTCGAATTAATTTATAAAAAATTAACAAAAATCCTAAAAGATGAAGGATTAGAAGAAATAAAAACAGTAAATGAAAAATTCGACCCATATAAACATGAAGCTCTTCTAGTTGAAAAAACAGACAAATATGACAATAATACAGTCATAGAAGAACTAGCAAAAGGCTACAGTCTAAAATCAAAAGTAATTAAATACGCAAAAGTTAAAGTATCAAAAAATAATACTCAAAAAAATAATCAAAAAAAAAACAAGGTGATAAATTATGGCAAAACAAGAAAAAGTAATAGGAATTGATTTAGGAACAAGTAACAGTGCAGCAGCAGCTTTAATCGGAGGAAAACCAACAATAATCCCAAGTGCAGAAGGAGCAACCCAATACGGTAAATCTTTCCCAAGTCATGTTGCATTTACTGATGACGGAGAAATATTAGTAGGAGAACCAGCAAGAAGACAAGCAGTAACAAACCCTGAAAATACAATAAGTGCAATTAAAAGAAAAATGGGAACAGATTATAAAGTAAATATACAAGGAAAAAATTACACACCACAAGAAATATCAGCACTTATCTTACAAAAAATTAAAAAAGATGCAGAAACATTCTTAGGAGAACCAGTAACAAAAGCAGTAATTACAGTCCCAGCATATTTCAATGATAACCAAAGAACTGCAACTAAAGATGCAGGAAAAATAGCAGGACTTCAAGTAGAAAGATTAGTAAACGAACCAACAGCAGCAAGTCTTGCATATGGAATAGATAAAACTGATGAAGAAGATGCAAATATTTTAGTATTCGATTTAGGTGGAGGAACATTAGATGTAACCATCATGGAATTCGGAGAAGGAATATTTGAAGTAAAATCCACTAGTGGAGATACCAATCTTGGTGGAACAGATATGGATACAGCAGTAATGAAATATCTTGCAGAAGAATTCAAAAAAGAAAAAGGAATAGATCTTTTAAATGATGATCAAGCTGCACAAAGATTAAGAGAAGCATCAGAAAAAGCAAAAATAGAATTATCAACAACATTAACAACTGATATAAATTTACCATTCATAACTGCTACTCAAGACGGACCACAACACTTAAACACCACATTAAGTAGAGCAAAACTCGAAGAAATTGTAGACTCAATCATATCTAAATGTGGTCAACCTATAGACCAAGCAATCAATGATGCTAAAATGAATAAAAATGAAATTAATAAAATCATTCTCGTAGGAGGACCTACCAGAATGCCTGCAATCCAAAAATATGTTGAAAACTTTGTAGGTAAAAAAGTAGAAAGAGGAATAGACCCAATGGAATGTGTAGCTATGGGAGCTGCAATCCAAGGAGGAGTATTAGCAGGAGAAATTGATGACTTAGTACTTTTAGATGTAACCCCACTATCATTAGGAATAGAAACTATGGGTGCAGTATCTACAAAACTCATAGAAAGAAACACCACAATTCCAGCTAAAAAAAGTCAAATATTTACAACAGCAGCAGATAATCAAACTTCAGTAGATATTCATGTTCTTCAAGGTGAACGTCCAATGGCAAATGATAACACTACTTTAGGAAGATTCCAATTAGTAGGAATACCAGCAGCACCACGTGGAACACCACAAATTGAAGTAACTTTTGATATAGATGCAAATGGTATATTAAATGTATCTGCAAAAGATCAAGGAACAGGAAAAGAACAAAAAATCACAATTACAGCATCAAGTAAATTATCTGATGAAGAAATAGAACAAAAAGTAAAAGAAGCAGAAGAACACGCAGAAGAAGATAAAAAAAGACAAGAAGAAATAGAAATAAGAAACACAGCAGATTCAATGGTATACACAGCAGATAAAACATTAGAAGATTTAAAAGATCAAATAGATGATGATAAAAAAGAAGAAATTAAAACACAACAACAAGAACTCAAAGATGCAATAGAAAAAGATGAACTTGATGAAATCAAAGAAAAATCAGACAAATTAAGTGAAACCATACAAAAAGTAGGAGCTGAAATATATCAAAAAGCAGCTGAAGCACAACAACAAGCACAAGCACAACAAGATCAAACACAAGACAATAGTACCACAGCTAACAATGACGATACAATAGATGCAGATTTCCAGAAAAAAGAATAAACATCTAAAATAATCCCCTCCTACAATTAATTTTTTTTAAAAAAAAAAGAAAAACTCAAAAAAAAAATAAATAACTTATTCTAATAAAAATAAAGAATAATATTATAACAATAATAAAAAAAATAACAAAGAATAAAAGGGGAGAAAGATAAATCATGGCAGAAAAAAGAGATTATTACGATGTTCTAGGCGTAGATAAAACTGCAGACAAGAAAACAATAAAAAAAGCCTACCGAAAACTAGCAATGAAATATCACCCAGACGTAAGTAAAGAAGAAGATGCAACAGAAAAATTCAAAGAAATAAGTGAAGCATATGGTGTACTCTCAGATGAAGAGAAAAAAGCAAGATATGATCAATATGGACATGCTGGAATGGATGGATATAGTCAAGAAGATATATTCAACAATATAAATTTCGAAGATATATTCAGAGGATTTGGATTTGGACAAAGAGGACAAAACCAAGGCGGATTTGGAAGTATTTTTGATTTATTTGGATTTGGAGGTCAAAACTCAGCACAACAAATGCAAGGAGATGACGTAATAGAAAATTTAGAAATTACATTAGAAGAAGTACTAACAGGTGCAACAAAGGATATGAAATTACGACACAAAGTAACATGTCCAGAATGTAATGGAACAAAAGGAACAAATTCACAAACATGTCCAGAATGTAATGGAGCAGGACAAACAAGAAAAGTTCAAAATACACCATTAGGACAATTTGCAACAGTATCCCCATGTCAAAAATGTCAAGGAGAAGGACAAATAGTGGAAAATCCATGTCAAAAATGTCATGGAACAGGAATTATTCGAAAATCAACAACTATTTCTATAAATGTTCCACCAGGTGTTGAAACAGGTTCACGATTAAGAGTTCCTGGAGAAGGAAATGCTGGTCCAAACAATATCCCACCAGGAGATTTATATGTTAATATAAAAGTTTTAAAACATAAATTATTCCAAAGAGAAGGATCAAATCTATTTTATGATATGCCAATTAGTTATGTACATGCTTGTCTAGGTGGAGAAGTAGAAATACCTACTCTTGATGGAAAAGCTTCACTTAAAATACCAGCTGGAACACAAAGTGAAACTACTTTTAAATTAAGAGGAGAAGGAGTTCCTCAAATTCAATGGAATAGTAAAGGAAACTTATATGTTAAAATAAAAGTAGTTGTACCTAAAAAATTATCACAAAAACAAAAAGAAATATTACATGAATTTGCAGATGCAAGTGGTGAAGAAATATCCACACAAGAAAAAGGATTTTTTGATAAAGTAAAAGAATCTTTTAAACCACAAGAATAATTTCAATATATGAAAACATATAAATACCATCATAAATATAAAGATTAATTTAAAGACATATAAAAAAAATAAACCCAAAAACCTTTTTTACTGACAAAAGTCAGTTTTTACATAACATTTTTTTATTTTTTTTAAAAAAACATTTAAAAAATGAAAAAGAAAACATTTAAATATAATGTTATACATAAGATATAGTATAAGTTAAATAGATAGCGGGGTGGGGTAGTCTGGTGATCCCGCGGGGCTCATAACCCCGAGAGCCCTAGTTCAAATCTAGGCCCCGCTACTAAAATTATAAACTATTTTTAAATTATTATTATAAAATTTTAATTACTTTATGAAAATTTTCTTAAAAAAATAATATATTATTAATAGCAATCTAAAAAAATATAGTAAGCTGAAGTGCAGTTAACGGTTTATAATAAACTGAGGAAACTCCACCCACTATACAGAAATCAGGATGTTTTTAATTAACATACATTGAGAATTGTGACCCTAGTATAGAAACGATACAACTTTCATTATTGCTTTGAAAAATGATACAAATAAGTTGATGATGCTTATGAAAGTTGGTGAAACGACTAATCCCTGAAGTGCAAGAGTATAATTATTGTCACTTAATAATATTTTCTGTAATATAAATGACAAGGTAACTCGCTACAAGATTAATACTGCAAGATTAATATCTAACATAAGGTGGGTTACTCTCAGCAGGCTATATTTTCAATATATTAAAAAAAAAAGAATAATTTTAAAAGTAAAATTAATTAAATTATATATTTATTCAAGTTCTAAATCATCTACTCGTTTTTCAAGATTATCTATTCGTTCATCATTAGTTTCTTTATATTCATTAAAACTTGATTCAATACTATTAATATTTTCTGTTAAATGATCATATTTTGTATTTATATCATTTAAATCAGAATGTGTTACTAAATCCCAATCATTAATTACTTCTTCACTTTTTTCATCTAAAAATTTATCGATTCTTTGTGAGAAATTATCAGTCATTTCAGTATCATTTACTTTTTCTTTAATTTTTCCACTCATATCATTAAATCTATTTGAAAAATTATTGATATTTTCATCATTATGCATTTTTTCATTTATACCTGCTGTTTGTGCATGTATTTCTTGATATATTCTATTATTAGTACTTTCTAAATAATAATATACTAACACTAATATTGCTATTATCAAGATGATTAATGCTATTATACCCATAGTTTCCATGGTTAATCAGTCCTTTTATAAAAATTAATATTTTTTTAATTTTGATTCTTTTTTATCTAATTCTTCAGATAATTTTTTTAGTTTAACTAGTTCTGTTTCTGCTTCTAATTTTTCTACTCTTTCATTAACTTCTGTATTTAAATATCCTATTTTTTGCATTATTTGATCAGTATCATCTTTTATAGCATCAAGGCGTTCTTGTTGTTCTTTTGGAATTCGTGTTAATGTTTCTCTTCTTCTTTTTTCTTCTAGATCTTTTTCAACTAAATTAATCTTTTTAAGTTCAGTTTGTTTTTCTAATAGTAATACATTATGTTTAGCTTCATTTACTTTACGCCATTCTCTTACTATTACAATTAAACCTAAAAGTATAATTATGGCTAATGCTATTGCTATTATATATTCCTGAGAAAGTATCATAAAATTAATCCCCCTATTCTATTATTATTTAATGATATAACTATATACATTAAAGATTATTTAAAACTTATTGTAATTTTTTTAATATGCTTATTTAACTATTGAATATTATAATATAGTAATAGAAGAGAAAAAATAAATCAAAAAAAAATAAGGAATAGTGATTTAATAAAATGTTTGAAAATTATGAAAAAGCTGGAAAAATAGCTTCAAGACTTCGTAAAGAAGCTAGTAAAAAAGCTGTAGCAGGTACAAAAGTAGTTGATTTAATTGATTATATTGAAGGAGAAATTCTTGCTACAGGAGCAGGAATTGCATTTCCATTTAATGTTTCTATTAATAATATGGCAGCTCATTACACCTCAGCTCCAGGTGATGATACATTATTATGTAATGGAGATCTTGTAAAACTAGATCTTGGTGCTGAAGTTGATGGTTATATTGCAGATACTGCAGTTAGTATAATTGTTGAAGGAGAAAATAAAGATATTGTTGATGAAAATGGTAAAAAACTAAAACAACCAGGAAGACTTGATGATGGAAATCCTGAAGTTACAACTGAAGAATTAGAATTAAGTCAAGATCTTATTGAAGCTTCAAGTGCTGGTTTAGAAGCAGCAATTAGTTTAATAAAACCTGGTATTACTCTTGGAGAAGTAGGTACTGTAATTGAAAAAACAATTAATGATAAAGGATATAAACCTATTGCTAATCTTACAGGACATAGTCTTGAACAATGGGAACTACATGCAGGTTTATCAGTCCCTAATATTGCTGATAAAAATGATCATGTATTAAAAGAAGGAGATCATCTTGCAATTGAACCTTTTGCAACAAATGGTGTAGGTCTTGTTAAAGATGTTCCACAACATTATATTTATAAATATCTTCGTAATGTACCTTTAAGACAACCACAATCTAAAAAATTATTAAAAAGAATTGCTACAAAACATACATATCTTCCTTTTGCACGTAGATGGTTCTTAGATCAATATAATGAACATGAATTAAATAGAAATCTCAGACCCCTTATTACATCACGAGCAATTTATCCATATAATGCTTTACAAGAAAAAAGTGGTTGTAGAATTGCTCAAACAGAACATACTATAATTATTGAATCTGATGGTTGTTTTGTAACAACAAGATAATTGAGGTTGTGCCTCATTAGTATTTTTTTATTTCTTAAATTTTTTTTATATTGTTTTTTGTTGATTTTTTTTTAGTTTTTTATTGTTAATTTCTTTTAGTTTTTTATGTGTTCTGTATCCGAAGTCTGATATTATTTTCATATCTTTTATTGTTTCTTGGATTTTTTCAGGTGGTTTATTTTCTTCTTTTAGTATTTGTGTGATTGTTTTATGTGTTTTTTCAACTACGGTATTAGTAAGTTGTGGTCTGATCCTTTTTGTGTTACAAGTGTTGTTAATATTATTCCATGTTTGTTATCTACTAATATTTGTTCATTGTACTCTGCACTCATATTTCCTTTTTTATTGGGCATCCAGTAAGCTTCAGGATCCATATAATTTACTATATTTTTACCATTTTTAATTAATTCTTCTTGGCATTTATCTAATTTAGTTAGTATTTCTTGTCTGTTTTCTGGTTTATCTTGTGCTTGTTTTAATATCATTTTTGAATTGAATTTTAATTTATCAATTCTTTCATCTTTGGTTTCTTGTTTGGTTTCTTGTTTGGTTTCTTTTCTATTTTTGGTTTTTAGGGGTGTTAAATTATTTAAATTTTGTTCTATGACTTTTCTTGTTTGGTATTCTTCTGGTACTTTTTGTCCTTCTGTTTTATTGTATATTTTATTTTCTTCTTGATCTACTTTAATACTTTCTTCTATCATTTCTTTTAGAATTTTAATTTCATTCATACTTAAATTCTTATAAGGAGATGCATTAGCTTTAGTTTTTGTTTCATCAACTGATACTTTAGTTAATCCAACCATGTTAGCTTTTTTAGCAACAGCAATACTTGCTAAAAATGTTTTTTCAATTAGTTCATCATTATCAATTTTAAATCTAGCTATTGTTCTGTAAGATGATTCTTGCATACCTGCAAGATACATGAAAACTATATTTTCTCTTACTAATTTTGCAATTTTACGAGAAGAATATGTTTGATAAAACAAAGCCATAATAACTATTCTAAGAAGTAATTTTCGTGAATATGCTTTTTGACCACATTTAACCTTATACTCTTTATCAATATAACTAAAATCTATAGAATCCACAACATTCTCTAAAAAATAACATAAATCATCTTCTTGAATTTTCTCTTTTAAATTAATTGGAAGTAATAATTGCTGCCCAATACTATCCTCTTTCAATGCCATAAAAAATCACCAATAAATTAATTATACTCCATATAATATATTTATAAACCGTTATATTTAAATATACGCATTTTAAACAACAAAAAATATAGAAAATATTATTAATGTGTCACAGCCTCACAAACTAAAAAAAAACCCAACAAAAAACAATATAAAAAAAATTTAAGAAATAAAAATACTAATGAGACACAACCTCTAATTTATTTAAAAAAAAGATAGTTTAATGAAGAATTTTAGAATTCATATTCTTTTTCTTCTAATTTTATTTCTGGTTTTTCTAATTTTAATTCATCATATACCATAGTTATTGCTTCTGATATTGCATTTTTAACTTTATCAGTTAATCCTAATTCAACATAAGGAGAACTTACAGTTTCTGGTTGACAAACTAATACTTTTATTTCACAATGATTTTTAAAATCATCAAAAGGATCTGTTACACCAATTGAATGTGGATCATCATATTTACCTTTAGGAGTTTCATCAATATCCAATAATTTTAAAGTTCCTGGTTCTTCATTAATATCCATAATATCAATTAATATCATTTTTTTCCAACGAGGATTAGGTAATGAAAATACATAATGAGGTGCAGATGTTCCCCCATCAACTAATTGTATACCATCAGGTAATGGATATTCTTTATTTATTCTTTCCATTTCTTGTATTACTCCGGGTCCAAAACCATCATCTTTAAATAATACATTTCCACATCCTATTATCATTATATCTGCATCATATAACATTTTATCTTAACTCCTATTATTTTTTTGCCAGCCTATTACTGCTGCTTGACCAAGAGAAATTGATCCATCTCCAGGACACATATTTTCATGTTGTATAAAATTATAATTATTTTCTTCTATTATTTTTTTAACAGTTTCTGTTATCATTTCATTATAAAATACGCCACCAGTTACTCCTATTGTATCTATATTCAATTTTTTTGCAGATTTAATACTTATATCTGCTAGTCCTTGTGCTATCCAATATTGAACCTGATAAGCTATATCTTCAGTGGGTACATTATCTTGAATTAGTTTTAATGTCTTCATAATTATTTTTGTAGTATCTAGATTAAGACTGTTTTCATTTATATTTATATTAGTAACATTCTTATTTTTAGATTGTGCTGCAACAGATTCTAATTTCATTGAACATTCACCTTCATATTCTCTATGTTTACTTATTTTCAAAAGTATACTTATTGCATCTAATATTCTTCCAGCACTACTAGTTAAAGTTATATTAAAATTTTTATCTAATTGTTTTAATATTAAATCAATTTCTTGTTTTCCATGTTTAAAATAATCAAGATATTCATTTACCATTAATTCTTTTATATTATCATTTGATATTTCACCATATAATATTCCCATTACCATTCTTATAGGATATTCTGTACAAAGATCTCCACCAGCCATGGGTTGATTTATTAATCCACCAAGTTTCTTATATTCACCTTTAGTATTTAAATATAATATTTCTCCACCCCATATATTTCCATCAGCTCCATAACCTACACCATCAGCAGTTATTGTAATTATTTCTTCTTTATCATGTTCTACTAATAAACTTGATGCATGAGCATGATGATGTTGTACTTGTATTACAGGTGCATTATATTTATTAGATAATTCATATGCAAGTTTTGTTGTTGTAAATTCTGGATGTAAGTCACATCCAATATAATCTAATTGTTTTGTACATGTTAAATTCATTAAATTTTCTATTGCTTGTTTCATATATTGTAATGTCTTATATTTTCTTGTATTTCCAATATGTTGAGATACATAACATTTTCCACCTTTTAGTATTGAAAATGTTACATCAAGTTCAGGTCCAAGTGTTAAAACATTTAAATCATTATTTATTTTTGTAAAATCATAAGGTTGAGGTACATAGCCTCTTGATCTTCGAATAAATCCTTTTTTATTTGCTCTATATCTTATTACACTATCATCACATCTATTTACTATTTTTCTATCATGTAATAAAAAATAATCAACTATATCATTTAATTCTTTAATAATATTTTCATTATCTATTAACATAGGATTTCCAGGCATATTTGCTGAAGTCATTACATATGCAGGTTCATTAGTGTATTCAAATAATTGATAATGTAACCCTGTATATGGCAACATGACACCTAATGTATGTAATTTAGGTGAGAGATTTGGTGCTAAATTATAGTCCTTACTTTTTTTCAGTATAGTTATTGGTTTACTAATAGATGTTATTGTTTTTTCTTCTTCAAAACTATATGTTACAAATTGTTTGGCCGTTTTTAAATCAGGAGTCATTACTGCAAATGCTTGAGTTTTTCTCCCCAATTTTTTTCTTAACCTACCAATAGTATCACTATCAGTTGTCTTACAAACTAAATGTGTTCCACCTATACCTTTTATTGCAAATATTTTATTATCATCTAATAATTCAGCAGTCTTTTTTATTGGATTAGACACATCTATTTTCCCATTTTTATACAAATATACTTGTGGACCACAATTATTACAAGATGTTGCTTCTGCATGATATCTTCTATCTAATGGATTAGTATATTCATCTTCACATTTAGAACATAAATCATACTCTTTCATTGTTGTATTTTTTCTATCATATGGAATATTTTCTATTATAGTAAATCTAGGTCCACAATCAGTACATGATGTAAATGGATATTGATAATGATGATCTGCTTTATCATGTATTTGATTTAAACATTTAGAACATATACTAATATCTGGAGGAATAATTGCATTTCCTTCATTTTTTATTGAACTTTCAATTATTTTAAAATCTGGATATTTATTTGAATTATTCACAGGATCTTGAATATCTATTTTTATATTATTAATCTCTGATAATATTGGTTTATTTTCTAATAATTCATCACGAAATTTTATTATGTCTTCTTTAGTTGCTTGTAATTGTATTTCTACAATATTTCCCATGTTTCGTACATATCCATTTAGTTTCATATCTTGAGCTAAACGATACACTGTTGGTCTAAATCCCACTCCTTGAACTATTCCTTCTACAAATAATTGTGCATTATATAACATATTTTTTCAATCAATCCATATCCTTTTTAAGTATTTATATAATATATTCTTTTTTAGGTTTTAATTTTTAGGATGTATTTTTAAATAAAAAAAATAAACATCTATATAATTTTATTAAGAATAGAAAATAATATCTTAATTATGCAAGAGATTTTAAACTTATTACTCAATAAAAAAATTAGTATAGAAGAAGCTGAAAAAGAATTAAAAGCTTATAATATTCAAGAAATTACAAATAATATTAAATTAGATCAAAATAGAGAAGTTAGAGCAGGTGTTCCCGAAGCAATTTATGCTGAAGGTAAAACCAACACTGATTTAATTAACTTAATAAACAATATTAATTTTAAAAAACAAGTTCTTATTACTAAATTAGATCAAGAAAAATATGAACAAATCAAGGATAAATTAGATATTCCTGATAATATAAATGTAGATTATTATAATAAAGCTAAAATATTAACTTTAAAAAAAGAGGATAACATTAAACTAGGTAAAATAGGCATTATAACTGCAGGTACTTCTGATATTCCCATAGCAGAAGAAGCAAGAATTACTGCTCAATTAGCAGGAATTGAAGTTATATATTCATATGATGTTGGAGTTTCAGGAATTCATCGATTATTTGATCAAATGAAAGTAATGATTGATGAAGAAGTACAAACAATTATCGTATTAGCAGGTATGGAAGGTGCATTACCCTCTGTTGTTGCAGGTCTTATTGATGTCCCCATTATTGCAGTTCCAACTTCAACTGGTTATGGTGTAGGCCAAAAAGGTTTTGTTGCATTATTTTCAATGTTACAATCTTGTGCTCCAGGATTGTCTGTGGTTAATATTGATAATGGATATGGTGCTGCAGTTAATAGTATTATATTACTAAAACAAATAAATAAGAAAAAATAATACTATTCTTCTTTATATTCCATCCCAATACTCCCATATTGTTTTCCCATAATAGTTAAATAATTTTTACTACATTTTTTTAAACCTAATTTTTTATAAAAATCAGGCAATGTTTTTTTATTAATAGCTACATCCAGTAGTAACCTATTACATCCTTGTTTTTTATATAATTCTTTAGATTTATTAACAAGCACTTTTCCCAATCCTTTTCCTCGATATTCATCATTAACATATAAATTACCCACATAATAATCAGTAGGTTTAATATGTGATGCTTGAAAATAGTTAATAAATGGAAAACATAATATTGATAAGATATTAGAGTATTTTGTATTATAAAAATCTTTTAATTCTTTTTTTAAATTAATATCAGATCCTTTAAATGATACAATTATACCTAATATCTCAGAAGGATTATTAGTATAATATGCTACATCTATAAAATTGTGACTATAACTATTATTTTCTAAATGAATTAATTTATCAATAGCATTAATAGAATCAGATTCATCTTTACCAAATAATTGTTTAAATAATGGAATATCTGTACTATAAATCCAAGATGCAATTATATGAGTATTATCATTTTTTATATCAATTTTTCGAAATTTTATATTATTCATTAGTGTAAATTTATATTATTAATCCATTATAAATATATATCCTATGGAAACAATAAACCTAGTTTTAAATGATATCGATTATATTACCCATGATGAAAAACCAATAATAAGATTATTTGGACAAGATACTAATACAAAAGAGAATATAATAGCAATTGATAAAACATTTAAACCATATATCTATATAAAACCGTATAATACAGAAAAATGTATAGAAGAATTAAAAATACTGGGAATTAATAACTTAGAACTAGTAAAAAAAATAGATATTGGAGTCGAAACCGAATTTATAAAAGCAACATTTACACATCCACAAGAAATACCTAAATTAAGAGATATTATAACAGAATCAAAACAAGTAAAAGAAATACGTGAACATGACATTCTTTTTTATAGAAGATATTTAATAAACAATAATTTAATTCCAACTACAACTATAACAATAGAAGGAAAAGAAATAAAAGATAAAAAAATTTATAAACAAGAAAATACACGACTAATCAATATAGAAAAACATGTTTCACAAGAAAATAAAACAGAACCACAAAAAATTTTAATATTTGATATTGAAGTATATAATAAAAAAGGTATGCCACAAGCTGAAAGAGATCCTATAATAATGATAGGATTAGCTGATAATAAAGGATATCAAAAAGTATTATCTACTAAAAAATCTTCTAAAGAATATGTAAAAACTTTATCTAATGAAAAAGAGATGTTATATGAATTTCAAAGAATAATTCAAGAAAAAAAACCCGATATTATAATTGGATACAATTCAGATAACTTTGATTTACCATATATTAAAAAAAGAACAGAAGTATTAAAAATAAAACTTAATCTTGGAATTGATAATAGTGAAATAAAATTTATAAGACAAGGATTTAATAATGCAGGACAAATTAAAGGTGTAACCCATATAGATTTATATAAACTTATAAGAAGTTACTTGAATTTAGATAGATATACTTTAGAAAGAGTATATAAAGAATTATTTAATGTCCAAAAACATGATCTTCCAGGAGATCAAATATGGGAATATTGGGAAGATCCTGAAAGAATTCATGAATTATTTGAATATTCATTAGATGATGCCATAAAAACTGAAGAAATAGCAGAAAAAATTATTCCTTTAACTATAGCATTAACACGTTTAGTTGGAGAACCATTATTTGATATTGGACGAATGACAACTGGACAAATGGTAGAATGGTACTTGATACGAAAAGCTTATGAACAAAATAATATTATACCCAATAAACCTACTACAACTCAATATTCTAAAAGAAGAGGTTCAAAAAAGATAATTGGAGGCTATGTAAAAGAGCCTGAAAAAGGATTATTTGAAGATATAGCTTATCTTGATTTTAGAAGCTTATATCCAAGTATTATCATAGCTAAAAATATATCCCCTGATACAATTTTAGATGAAGAAGATAATTTTACTCCACATCATAAAACTCCTGAATTAAATTATAAATTTAAAAAAGATCCAAAAGGATTTATTCCATCAATAATTGGAAATATATTAACAAAAAGACAAGAAATAAAAAGTTTAATGAAAAAAGAAACAAATATTGAAGAAAAAAAATCATTAGATCTTGAACAACAAGGTTTAAAACGACTAGCAAATTCAATGTTTGGTGCATATGGTTATTCCCGATTTAGATGGTACAAATTAGAATGTGCTGAATCAATAACTGCATGGGGACGAGATTATATTAGAAAATCAATGGATGAAGCTGAAAAACAAGGATTTAAACCATTATATGCAGATACAGATGGATTTTATGCTACTTATATTGGAGATAAATAAAAGATAATAATAAAAAGAGAAAAAGATAAATACTTATTTATATAAAAAAATAAACTTAAATTAAATAAAAAAAATATAAAAAAGTTGATCTAATGAAGCTCTTAAAATTAATAATAATCATATTTATCCTATTAGGAATAGTAATAGGAACATATACCGCAATAATTGATCAATTACCTGATGTAACTGGAAAAGTAACTGGTACCACCAATATAACAACAAACCAAACCTTAGGAACTGTTTGTATAGATGGAAAATTTCAAAAAAGCAGTGAAAATCTAACTATTTCACTTATTGTAACAAAAACTACAAAAATTTACAAAGAAAAAACAGATGGTTCTTTAGAAGAAGTTACAGTTGATGATATAACTACAGGAGATGATTTAGAAGTTGATATTGAAGGAAAACCAACAGATACATTACCACCACAAGTAATTTCAACAAAGATAACTATAAAAAATAAAGAACAAAAATAATTTTTATTTTTAAAAAATATTTCTTTTACATTACTATTTTTACAATTTAATTAAGGAGAATTAAAATTATGGAAAAAGTAGAAAATATAACAATAATTTTAGGATTACAAGCTGATAGTAATACATACATATTTGATGATGTAATAGTTGATCCAGGAACTGGATTAAATAAAGATTATTTACTTAATTCAATAAAAGAATCAGAAATAAATATAGATGATCTTAATAGAATAGTTAATACACATTGTCATTTTGACCATATTGGTGGTGATAAATTTTTACAAGATGAATATGGTTTTGAAATATACATGCATGAATCAGATATTGAAACTGTAAAACGTGGAAATCCTAATGAAATTGCATCCACATCATTTAATATGCCTGTACCTGAACTTGAATTAAAACCATTAAAAGATGGTGATAAAATAAATAATTTCAATGTTATTCACACACCAGGTCATACTTGTGGTGGAATATGTTTATATGATGGTGAATCACTTATAAGTGGTGATACAATATTCTCAGGAGGAAGTTTTGGTCGTGCAGATCTTCCTACAGGTAACAAAGAAGAATTAAAAGAATCACTTAATAAATTAACTGAATTAGATGTTAAATATTTATTCCCAGGTCATGAAGCATATGCAATTAACTCAGTTAATGAACAAATAAATATGTCCGCACAAATTGTAAGTATTATCTAATATTTACACTTTTTTATATTAAACCATTTTTAGTAAATTTTTTCATAGTTTTTTTCACAGCATTTGTTTTTATCATTAATGATATCTTATCATTTTCATGTAATACCATGTCATTTTGTGGTATTAACTGTTTTCCATTTTTATAATAAGAAACTATCATATAATTTTTTGTTGGACTTACTTCATCTATTCGTTTTCCAATTATTTTCTTTGATTTTACTGTTAAATCTATTAATTCAGCATTACCTTTACCTACTACTGTTAAATCTGCAACTTGAGGTCTTGTTACTAATTTTTCTAGATAACTACATGCTGTTAATTCAGGACTTATAACTTCATCTATCCCTAATTTTTTAAATATTTTTAAACTAATAGGATTTACAATCCTAGATATTATTTTTTTAACATTATATTCTTTTGCTATAAGACATAACAACAGATTTGTTTCATCACTACTTGTTGTTGCAACTAAAACTGTATCTTCAGATATTCCTGCTTTTTCCAATATTTTCCTATTAGTTCCATTCCCCTCTAATATTAAATCCTCATCATATTCTTTTGTTAAATAAGTATAATGTTCATGATCTTTTTCTATCATTGTAACATCATGTTTTTTACATAATAATAAATTTATTAAGTGTGAGCCCACTTTTCCCCCACCAACGACAATTATTTTCATTCTTTTCAAGTCCTATTAATTGTTTTTATATTTTATTATTCTTTTTATTGATATATTTAAATTTATTTACTATATTTTTTTTAAAAATTAAATAAGTTTCAAAAATAATAAAAAAAATAAAGATCAATAATAATTTTTAAAAATTTTAATTATAACTAATTGTGGAAAAAAATTTAGTATATAAGTTATATAAATGTGTAATAAATATTAACTAGATAAAAAAATTGATGAGTTAAATGAAATACAAAAAAATAATAGCATTGTTATCTATTGGAATATTAATTCTTATTGCAATGATAATAATAGTTGGACCACAAAATATTGAATCAGTTGTTAAAAATGCGAATTTGTACTATGTTGCTTTTGCCATAATTTTACAATTTGTTATTATAGGCGTATGGACAATACGATGGAAAGTTATTATAAGAACATTAGGAATATCAATTAAAAATATTAAACTTATTCCAATGATGTTTATTGGTTTAACAGTAAATAATATTACACCTAGTGGAAGAGGTGGAGGAGAACCTGTTCGAGCATACATGCTTAGTAATGAAACAAATGCCCCTTTTCAAAAAACATTTGCAACAGTATTAGGAGATAAAACATTAGATACGTTACCATTTTTTGTTTTAGCAATATTCTCAATTTTATACTTAATCTATTCTGTTCATTTAGATTCTGTAACATTAGGAATATTAATTTTAGCTCTAATAATATTTACATTAATTTGTATATTCCTTATATACATATGTATAAATCAAAAAGTTGGAGTTAAAGTTGTTAAATGGATATTTAGACAATTAAATAGATTTGTAAAACGAGACTTAGATGAAATTGAAAAAAAAGCAGTAAATGCTGTTTTAGAATTCCAGATGAGTGTAAAAGAACTTTTAAAAAATAAAAATATGGCTACAATAGCATTACCATTATCATTTTTAGTATGGTTTCTTGAGTTACTAAGAGTATATATAATTTTCTTAGCATTTGGAGTAACAGTACCATTTGGTATAATTGCAGCAGTATTTATTATATCTACACTTATCGGTATGATACCTTTACTTCCCGGGGGAGTCGGAGCTATTGATGGAATGATGGTTATATTATATTCTGTAGCAGGAGTACCTGCAGCAATAAGTACTGCAGCAACATTAGTTGAAAGATTAATCTCTTTCTGGTTAGTATCAGCTTTAGGACTAACATTATTACCATTTGCAGGTAAAGATGTTCTTGATAAAATAAATGGAAATATATTAGAAGAAGAAAAAGAATAAAAAGAGGTAGTAAATACGAAAATAAATAACACCATAATAGACAATACATATGCAGAAGCATTTCCTGCAAAATTATCAGAAATATTAATAACAGCTGAAACAAAAGAATTAGCACTAATAGCAGCTCAAACTGCAACTGGATATGCAACATCATTTATAGGATGTCCAGCTGAAGCAGGAATAGATCAATTTATTCCAGAAAATGAAACACCCGACAATAGACCAGGTTATAGTATAATTATTTGTCAAACAACAACTAAAAAATTAGAAAATCAATTATTAGAAAGAATAGGACAATGTATTCTTACTGCCCCTACAACAGCAGTATACAATTTATTACCTGAATCTGAAACACAAACAAACACAGGATTTAAATTAAAATTCTTTGCTGATGGTTATGAAACCAAAGAAACAATAAATAATAGAACCATGTTTAAAATACCAATCATGTCTGGAGATTTCATAATAGAAGAAAATATTGGAATTATAGATGCAATTGCTGGAGGTAACTTATTTATAGAAGCAAATACACAAAAACAAGCATTAAAAGGAGCACAAAATGCAATAAATGCTATAAAAAAAGTACCCGGAGCAATAACCCCATTTCCAGGAGGAATAGTTGCATCTGGATCAAAAATAGGTTCTCAAAAATATAGTTTTATGAATGCTACAACAAACCATCAATTTTGTCCAACTTTAAAAGATACAATAAATGATTCAAAATTAGGAAAAGATATTAATGGAATTTATGAAATAGTAATAAATGCTAAAGACATGGAAACTATTAAAAAAGCGACAAAAGAAGCAATATTAAATGCAAGTAAAGTTGAAGGAGTTCAAATTATAAGTGCTGGAAACTATGGTGGAAAATTAGGAAAATATCATATACATTTAGAAGAATTATTTGAATAAAAAAGGAAAAAAAGTATTATGCAATATATAACTCCAATTGATATGAAAGTAATTGATACAAATACAGCTAGTCAAGGATTACCAACAATATGTCTTATGGAAATTGCAGGAACAAAAATAAAACAATTAGTTGATACATATGAAAATATCAACCATGTAACAATTTGTACTGGAAATGGTGGAAATGCTGGAGATGGATATGTTACAGCAAGACATATAATAAATGATACCAATAAAAATGTTCATATAATACAATTAAAAGATCCAAACACTATCAAAAATCAGGACACAAAACAAAATTGGAAACTAATAAATGAGATTGAAAAAACTTCATCAAAACTAAAAATCACTAAAATAACTGATACTACACAACTTGAAAAAATAGAAACTGATTTAATTATAGATACTATATTTTCAACTGGAATTAAAGGAAAAATACGAGAACCTATCTCACAAATCATAGATAATATAAATCAAACTAATATTCCTGTAATATCAATAGATGTTCCAACAGGAATTAATCCTTTAACAGGACAAATAGATCATAAAGCAATAAAAGCTGATATAACAGTAACTATACACAAACCTAAAATTGGATTAAAAACAGCTCCACCAGAATATATTGGTAAAATACATAATATAACAATAGGAATACCTAAAACTTCTGAAAGATACACAAATAAAGGAGATTTATTAAGAATACATAAACCTTCTTTAAATTCCCATAAAGGTGAAAATGGAAAAATTAGTATAATTGGTGGAAATAAAGATTATGCTGGTGCATTATTTTATGCAGCAAAAGCTGCTCAAAAACAAGCTATAGATTTAACATTTATTTACACTCCTGAAAAAACTGCACAAATACTTAAACAACAAACTCCTGAAAATATTATTACACCACTACCTGGAACTGTACTTAGTTCTAAACATTATCAACAAATAGAAGAAAAAATAGAACAAACAGATGCAATATTAATTGGTTCTGGTTCAGGATTAAAAAATACAACAAAAGAATTATTTGATAAAATATTAAAAAACACAACAAAACCAGTGCTAATTGATGCAGATGCATTAAAACTTATAAATAAATCTTATTTAAATAAAAACATGGTGGTAACACCTCACACAAAAGAATATGAAATTTTATTTAATACAAAACTACCTGAATCACATCAAGATCGAATTAAAAATGTTCAAGAAAATGCTAAAAAATATAATACAACAATAGTACTTAAAGGATCAATTGATATAATAGCAACACATAATCAAATAAAAGAAAATAAAACTGGAAATCCACAAATGTCAAAAGGTGGAACAGGAGATATGTTAGCAGGAATTATAACAGCTTTAATTTCTAGAAAACATTCAATTTATGAAGCAAGTTATCTTGGAACATATTTATTAGGAATTGCAGGTGAAAATGCATTAAAAAAACAAGGATATAATTATACACAACAAGATATTATCAATCAATTATAATTATTAATCTTCAAATTTTTTTATTTTAAAAAATTGTAAAATACTAAATATTTAATAAAGATAAAAACAATAACTATAATATAATATTAGATCATTGCATATTATTTCTAAGTATACTAATATTTTAATATTAAAAAAATATTACCTATTTTTTGTCTAAAAGGATAATATTAAGACAATATCTTAGAAACTAAAAACTATATATGAATTTAATAAATAAAAAAATAAACAAGAAGCAATGATAAAAATAATAAATTAAATTAAATAAAATAAAAAGACGTGATAAAGTGAAAAAATCAAAAGGACTAAGAAGCAGAACAAGATACAAATTCAAAAAAAGCTTAAGACCAACAAGAGCAAATCCAATAACTAAAAAAATTCAAAGATTCAATGAAGGAGACCTTGTACACATAATCGTTGATTCAAGTGTACAAAAAGGACAACCACATTCTAGATTCCATGGTAAAACAGGACTTGTAACTGGAACACAAGGAAAAGCATATACAGTATCAATTAAAGATGGAAATAAACCTAAAGAATTAATAGTAAGACCAGACCACCTTAAATTACAAGAGTGATCATATGATTGGAAAAAATATCATAGATAGTAAACCAATAACAATCTCTGAAGCCAAAGAAATACTCGATGAAAAAATTCAAGAAAAAGTAAAAGAAGACGGACAATTAGATGACCATGTATTTACTTATGAACAAAATCTTACAATAGATTATGTTACAAAATTCGCAAAATTATCCAGTGATGAAGCAAAAGAATTAACAAAAAAACTTGAAGAACTTATAACACTACCACAAGCTATTAAAATCGTTGATATAATGCCAGAAGACATACAAGATTTAAGATTAATATTTTCAAAAGAAAGAGGAACTATTGAAAAAGAAACCTTAGAAGAAGTATTAAATCTTGTAGATCAATACAGATAAAATTTAGAAGTTATTCTATTTTTATCTTAAATTAACCTCCTTTATGATAATTCTTATTTTTTAAAAATTAACTTTATTATATCTAAATTAACTATTTTCTTAATATAAAAATTGATTAAAAATGATAACTAACACACAAAAAATACTAGAAGAAAATAATATAATTTTATCTAAAAGAAAAAGTCAACATTATTTAATAGATAATAACAAAATTCAACAAATAATAGATTATTCTAATATTAAATCTTCAGATGTAATCCTTGAAATAGGAGCTGGTATTGGAACAATGACAATACCCCTTGCAAAAAAAGCAAAAAAAGTTATAGCAATAGAATCAGATAAAAAAATTGTTGAAATTTTAGAAGAAGAAATTAAAAAAGAATCATTAACAAACATTGAAATAATTAATGAGGATGCTCTTAAAATAGATTTTCCACCATTTAATAAAATTGTATCAAATCTTCCTTATCAAATTTCATCTCCAATAACATTTAAAATACTTAAATATGACTTTGAAGAAGCAATTCTTATGTATCAAGAAGAATTTGCTAATCGTATGAATGCTTTGGCTAAATCTAGAAATTATTCTCGATTAAGTGCAGGATTATATTTTAGATGTACTACTAAACAATTATTTAAAGTTTCTCCTAACTCATTTATACCTAAACCTAAAGTTAATAGTATGGTAATATCTTTAATTCCAAAAAAACATGATCTTCCAGAAATATATGATGATATTATACGAGCATTATTCCAGCATAAGAATAAAAAAGTTAAAAAAGCATTAATTCAATCATGTCATGAACTAAATACAGATAAAAAAGTATTAAAAGAAAAACTAAGCAAAGTTAATAATCATTTGTTTGATGAAAAAGTTTTTATGGTTAGTCCTGAAGAAATATTAGAAATTACTCTAATTATGGAGAATTTATTATGAATGATAAGATATTTACATATAAAAATATGAAATATAAGACTTGTCCTAATGTTTATGAACCTGCAGAAGATACTTTTTTATTAATTGATAATCTTCAACTAAAAAAAGGTATTAATGTTTTAGAAATTGGTTGTGGAACAGGTATTGTTAGTCTTTTTGCTTCATTAAATTCTAATAGTGTTACTTGTGTTGATATTAACAAATATGCTTTAGATTGTTGTTCTAATAATATTTTATTAAATAAGAAAGAAAATATGAAAGTTATTTATAGTAATTTATTTAGTGCATTTAATGATGAAAAATTTGATTTAATTCTATTTAATACACCTTATCTTCCTGTTGAAGATAATGAATTAGAAGATGAATATAGTTTATCTTGGGATGGTGGAGAAGATGGTAGGGAAGTTATTGATAAATTTATCAATAAAGTTGGAGATTATCTTACATCTAATGGTACTGTTCAATTAGTTCAATCTTCTTTATCCAATTGTCAAGCTAGTTTAGATTTATTAAAAGAGAATGGTTTTTCTAATCTAAATACAACTAGTATTCATATATTTTTTGAAGATATTATTCTTATTACTGCTTCTAGATAAAACTAGTCACTAGCATTATAACTACTAATAAAGTTATTATAATTACTGCTAATGTTGCTAGTATATTATATTTTTTTGAATTTACATATTCACCCATTATTTTTTTATCATTTACTATAAGTAACATTAATACTAATATTACAGGCAATAAAACACCATTAGCTACTTGTGAAAAGAATAGTATATCCATTAATGGTATTCCTGGAAGTAAAATTATTATTGCTGCTAACAATATCATTCCTGCATATAATCCATGAAATACTGGTGCTTCTTTAAAACTTTTTGATATTCCTGTTTCTAATCCTAAACTTTCACATATATAATATGCTGTAGATAACGGCAATATTACTGCTGAAAATAAAGATGCATTAAGAAAACCTATTGCAAACAATAAACTTGCATATTCTCCTGCTACTGGAAGTAATGCTGTTGATACATCTTGCACATCCACTATTTGTGTTCCTGTAGTATGTATAGTTGCTGCACATGATAATAATATAAATAATCCTACAAAACATGTAAATGCAGGCCCAATTATTGATTCTATTCTAGAATATTTTAATTCATCTTTTGATGTTCCTTTTTCTACTACAGATGATTGTAAATAAAATTGCATCCATGGAGCTATTGTTGTTCCTACAAGTCCTACTACCATAGATATATATGCTGTATTTAACTCTATTTTTGGTTGTGTAAATCCTGCTGCTACTTGTGCCCAATTAGGATGAGCTAATAATCCAGCAACTATATATGTTAAATATACTAATGATGCACATATGAATACTTTTTCTACTATTTTATAGTTTCCTTTTATTACTAATAACCATATGAAAATTGCAGATAAGGGTACAACTATTAATTTAGGCAATCCAAATATTGAAGAAGATACTACTATTCCTGAGAATTCTGCTAATGTATTTCCAGTATTTGCTATTAATAATGCAATCATTATTATTAATGTTACTTTTACCCCTACTTTTTCTCGAATTAAACTAGCTAATCCCTTTCCAGAGATTATTCCCATTCGGACACCCATTTCTTGTGCCATTATTAATGCTAAGACCATTGGTATAAATGTCCATAATAATTCATATCCAAAATTTGCCCCTGCTAAACTATAGGTCAATATTCCTCCAGGATCATTATCAACGGTTGCTGTGATTAATCCGGGACCCATTACAGATAAAAATAGTATTAATGTAGCTATTTTGGGATTATTTAATATTTTTTCTTTTAATTTTTGTAGTGGGTTCATGTTATTTATACCCCCTTATTATCTAAACATGCGTGGTATTCTTTTTTTCCATGCTGTTGGTAATACTATATCTATTGCATCATCAATTGTTACAATTCCTTTCATAATACCTTCATTATCAAGTACTGGTAATGCTATTAAATTATATTTTGCAATTATTTTTGCTACATCATACTGATCTTCATCTACGGTTACTGCTACATAATCTGTATTCATATATTCTTTAATTGGTGTTGAATTTTCTGCTAAAAATAATTGTCTTATTGATAATACCCCTTTTAATTTCTTATTTTCAGATAACACATATATGTAATATAATGTTTCTACATCTGCAGCTATATTTTTTAGTTCTAAAAATAGTTCAGCTGTTGTAATATTTTCATTTACTGCTGCATATTCTATTGTCATTATTCCTCCAGCAGTATTTTCTGGAAAAAGTAATAATTCTCTTAAATCCCTTGATTCTAAAGGATCCATTTGTAATAATATTTCTTCTTTTTTACGTGCTGGTAAACTTGCTAAAAGATCTGCTGCATCATCTGGTGACATTTCATCAATAAGTTCTGCTGCTTCTTTTTTTTCCATTTCAGTTAATATTGTTTTTTGTTTTTCAGGTGATATTTCTTCGAATGCATCTGCTGCTGATTCATCATCTAATGAATGTAATATATGCATAGAATCTGATAATCCAAGACTGTCAACTATATCTGCTATGTCTGCTGGATGTAATTTTTTTAGATTTTGTTTTTGTACTTTTAATTTTAAGTTTGAGTAGTCTAATGTATCTATTTCTTCCCATGATATGATATTATCTTGTACATCTAATTTTTCTGATATATTTGATAGTCCTAATCTTCTTAATAATCCTTTTGTACCTATATCTACTCCTAGTATGTAATACTGTCCATTAATATAATTTATTTTAATATCATTGACCCGTCTTATTTTTTTCCCTTCTATATCAACAATTTGTCGATCTAAAATATTTTCTGAGATATTTATATCTTTTTTATCTATTGTATACTCTTTTATATATTCTATTAAACTATTTAGCTCTATTTTGTCTTTTTCTATTTTTAATTGATTTAAAGGAATTATTTTACTTTTTTTTGGACTAATTTTTATTTTTAATGCTTCTATTCTAGGATATTTTTTTTGAGAACAAATTATATCTTTTATTTTTCCTACTTTTTTATTATTTTTATCGTAAATTGGTTTTTTTATAAATTCAGTTAAATACATACTAATTACCTCTTTTATTGTTTTTTTTAATGGGATTTTATATTTTATTTTAGAGGTTGTTTGGGTATTGGTATGTGTTTTTCTTTTAATCTTTCCATTACAATCATTTCTGTTAAATCTTCTATTCCGTCTATTGATCGTATGGTGTTTGTTATATTATTTAGTTCTTCTAGTGTTTGTGCCCATACTTTTATTAAGATGTCATATTCACCAGATATTGTGTATGCTTCAGATATTTCTTCTAGTTTTGGTAGCTGTTTTTCTACATTTTCGTGTTTTTCAGATTCAGTTTGTATGATTATAATTGCTGTTATATTTAGTCCTACACTTTGTGGATTTATTATAGTTGTGTATTCTTTGATTGTGTTTTTTTCCAATTTTTTTATTCTGTTGGATATGGTGGTGTCAGGAATTCCTGTTTTTTTGGATATTGTGGATATTGTTGTTCTTGAATTTTCTGATAGTATTTTTAGTATTTTTTTGTCATTTTGATCCATGTTTTTTCTCCTTTCTTTGTCTTATTTATTATTTTATATAAGATACTATATATAAATAATGGTTTATTTCACCAATTTTTTATTATTTTTTTGTGAAAAACACTAATTAACATTTGATATTTAATAAAAAACACCAACTTTTATTTTATTGTGTGATTTCAAATATTAAATTATATTTCAAAAAATCTGAATAAAATGGTACTTTATCCATATCATACTTTTTATTATCATAAACAATTTGTGAATATGTATTTAAATTAGAATCATGTATCCATAAAGTACTTGTTTTATTTACTTCATGTCTTTTAATCACATCATTCAAATCATAAATTGTATCTGAATTATCAACAATAATTTCATCAGCATCACTAATTAAAAATTTATGACCATCATCTAAAAAATAATAAACACCATCATCTAATAAATCTGAATAAAAAACAACAGGTTTACAACACCAACTATTATCATGACCTAAAGGACAAGTACTATTCACATCATCAATAATATCTATATGATTTATCCCATAATCAATAAAAACAGGTCTACTTAATGAAATTACATTTTTTCCATTGGATATTCCATTATGAATAATAATTTCTTCACCATAATCAATAGGAACAAGTTTTAGATTATAACTAGATCCTTGAGAAATTAAATTATACATAAGATTTGGATTAGATTTCAACATATTTATTTTATCAATATCTAATATTCCCGAATATGTTTTATTAAATTGAGTATCAAAAACTACTAATCCTGGAACTATATCCTCATTATATTCATATTGCCAATTATCATTAGAACCAGGAGTATTTATAAGAGTATCTATAATTTCATCTGAAGTATGTTCAATTGCATAATTTCCATTATCTTGAATTAATCTATTATTAATATGAAAACTTAACATTATAATTACTCCAATAATAATTATAATAAAAATTATCATTAATAATAAATTTACTGATAATATTTGACCTCTAGTATCCATATTTTTGCCTATGCCCATTATCAAGATATAAAAAAGAATTGTTTTCTTGATTAAATATTATTTTATCACCATTATACATACTATCATTAAATATTACATGATCAATTGATGTTGGTGAATTATTTATTGAATTATTAATTTTTGGTTGTATAAAACATTCTATACCATAATGACTACATGTTGCTTTTCCTTCTAATCTACATAAAATACATGCACCATCACTACTTTGATGATAATACTTGTTTTCAAGACAATTAATTAAAGTCGTATTATTATTATGAATATGTGTTGTATATGGTTGATATGAACATTTTTTGATTATATTTGGTGATACTGAATTAAAATAAACTTCAAAATTTGCTATATTCCTTTCTTGTAAATAATGCATTAAGTTATCATCATATTCTATAAATTTTTCTTGATCATACCTGATATCTGTTTTAAGGTAAGGTAGTGGATCTATGATTGGATATTCATTATTTGTTATTGTGATTTCTTGTGTTTCTTTTGTGTTTATAATTGGGTTTTCATGATTAGATTTTTGAGAAATTATTGTATAAATTATTTTTAATTTAAATGGATTATCTGATGGTTTTATATCATTAATTGTACAATTTAATTTTATATCATTTATTGAATATTGTATTGTTTTATCATTGACATTTTTTTGTAGGTTTTCAATTAGTAATTCTTTACTATTTGGAACTTGTTTTTTTGATGTTATTACTGTTATTATTGTTTCTGATAATGTTTTTTGTGTTATTTGTTCCATATTATTATTTAAATCAGTAGTTACTTCAGTTATTTCATTAGATTCTAGTTTATTTGTAGTTGTATTTGTTATTTCTTGATTTACATTTATCATTAATAAAAGTAATATTATTAATGGTATTATTATTAATAAAATCGTTATTCCAGTTATATATCCTTTATCATTCATAATAATTTTCTATCAAATATTTTTAATATATCCTCCAATACATTAATTAATTTTAAATAATATTTTATATTTTATTATATAATTACAATCATTTATAAATATTTCTTAAACAATAATTAAAATTTTTAAAAATTTAATAATAAAACAAACATAACTAATAAAGTAATACAAAAACACCCTAAAACAAGACAATGTAATAAAAACATAACATTTAATACTAATACACATTAAAATAAATAATAATAAGAAACTAATAAAAAATAGTACAATAATAAAATACTAATCAAATATTATTGGAGGCTAAACATCAATGAAAGATATTATAAAAGGATGGAGACATAATGCTCAAAGATACAATCTTATAGGAACCAAATGTAATACTTGTAATGAAGTATTTTTTCCTAAAAGAGTAATATGTCCTAACTGCAGAAGTCATGGAAAAATAGAAGATATACAATTCAAAGGAACTGGAAAAATATATTCATACTCAACAATTCACACACCAACTCCTGAATTTAAAATAAATTCACCATACACAGTAGCAATAGTAGAAACAGATGAAGGAGCTAAAATAACAACACAAATTGTAGATTGCAACCCAGAAAACATCAATATAGGTGACGACGTAGAAGTTGTATTTAGAAAAATTAAAGAAGAAGGAAAAGAAGGAGTAATATCATATGGATACAAATTCAAACTCTGTTAAAGATACAGGAATTTTATTAATCGGACATGGTAGTAGATTACCATACGGAAAACAAGTAATAAGTGAAATAGCTGATAAATACCGAAACACAACCAATATAAATGTTGAAGTAGGATTTATGGAATTAGCAGAACCAAATATACCAACAGCATTTAATAAACTAGCTAAAACAGGAGTAAATAAAATAATAGTAACACCCGTATTTTTAGCTCATGGAGTACATACCAAAAGAGACATACCAACAATACTTGGATTAGAAGCATTAGAAATCGAAAAACCTGAACATGAACATAATCACGAACACCACCATCACCATCACCATCACGATGAAACAGAAGAAAAAATCGAATTTGATGGAGAAATCATATACACAGAACCATTAGGTGCAGATGATAAAATAGTAGAAATTGTAGATGAAAGAATATCTGAACATTTATAAACTTATCCTTCCCTAAATTTTTTTATTTTTTTTTTAACTTAAATTTAATAATTATATTAAAGATAATAGAACTATGAACAGCAATATAAGACTTGATAAAATAAAAGAAAAACAATTAATACAAATACTACTAAAAAAACGAAACCAAAAAACACCACAACTAAAACAAGAAATTAAAACAATAAAACAAAGCTTACAAGATGATGCTGCACTAGAACAAAACAATAAAGATTACACAGTTCTAAGCACAGACATGCTACTTGAAACAACACATTTTCCTAAAAAAATGACATATTATCAAATGGGTAAAAAAACTGTTACAGTTAATTTAAGTGATATTATAGCAAATGGAGCTTATCCTAAAAGCTTATTATTATCTATGGCACTTCCTAAAAAACTAAAATTATCCCAATTTAATGAATTAATTGATGGAATACTTGATCAATGTAATAAATATAATACAACATTAATTGGTGGTGATCTTAATACTTCACAAGAAATAATTTTATCTGCAACTGCTACAGGCAAAATTAATAAAGAAGAAGTATGGTTAAAAACTCCTGTAAATGAAAATAATTTAATATGTATTACAGGAAAATTAGGTTCACCTGCAGCAGGATTTGAAATACTAAAAAATCCTGAAAAATATGAGAATATTCCTAAAAAACAAGATATAATAACAAGTATTTTAGAACCAGAGATTCCATATGAAAGATTTAAAAAACTAAAAAAATATCCAAATCTTGTTAAATGCTGTACTGATATTACAGATGGATTAGCTAGTGAATTAAAAGAATTAAAAGATAATAATCCAGGATATGGTTTTGATATTTATGAAGATAAAATTCCATATAATCTTTCTATTAAAACCATAAGTAAAATAAGTAAAATTCCTTTAGAAAATTTTTTATATCATTTTGGTGAAGAATTTGAATTATTATTAATAATAGATGAAAAAATATATGAAAATATAAAAAATGATCTTAATATATATGTTATAGGTTCTGTAAATAAAACAGGCATAATTTATTTACATAAAAAAGAAAAAACAATAAAATTAAGCACAACAGGATATGAACATTTTTAATAAGGAGATTGAATTTATGTTAAAAAATACATGTAATATTTGTTCAAGAGGATGTAATCTAAATAAAGGAAGTTTTTGTGGCAAATATAAATTAAATAATGATGGTGAAATTGAATCAACAACTAAAGATATTCTTGTATCAGGAATAAGTGTAGATCCTATAGAAAAAAAACCATTATACAATTATAAACCTGGTACAAATACATTATCACTTGGTTCTACAAATTGTAATTTTGAGTGTATTCATTGTCAAAATCATGAAATAGCACAACCTGATACTAGTATTTCATTAACAAAAATTACAATAGAAGAAATTATAACTGCCTGTAAAAATAATAATTGTGAAAGTATTGCTTGGACTTATAATGAACCAACTTTATTATTACCACAAGCAATAGAAACTGCAAAACAAGCTCAAATACATGATTTAAAAACTATTTTTGTAACAAATGGTTATCAAACAATTAGTAGTATTGATAAAATGAAAGGTTATGTTGATGCTGTAAATATTGATATTAAAAGTATGAGTAATAAGTTTTATAAAAATATTTGTAAAGCACGTCTTAAACCTGTACTTCAAGCTACAGAAGAATTTGTTAAGTCTGATATTCATACTGAGATAACAAATTTATTAATTCCTGGATATAATGATAAACCAAAAAATATTAGAAAGTTAGCACAGTTTATACATTCTTTATCAAAAGATATTCCATTACATTTAACTAGATTTTATCCAAATTATAAATTATTAGATGCTCCTATTACACCTATTGAAACTTTAAATCAAGCTTATGATATTTGTAAAGAAGAAGGATTAAAATATGTGTATCTTGGAAATATTAAATCTGATAAAATAAATACTTATTGTCCTAATTGTAATAGTTTAGTAATATATAGACAAGATGGTATTAAGTTATTTTATGATAAAAAAGAGAATATTTGTTTAAATTGTGGTTATAAAATAAATATTAAGTAGAGTGTATAAACTATATTACACTCTAGTAAATTTTTCTATATTTTCAAAGGATTTTGTTGCATCTACTCCTATTTTTGTTGTTGTTCCATCTGGTTTTGCACATGGATCAAGTGATGAACCTCTTACTTCAGGAATTATTATTATATCTTTATCTCCTTTTACACGTGTTGCTATTGCATATTCTACATCTGATGGATCAAAAATATTAATATCTTCATCAACTATAACACAATGTTTTAATGAAGGATGAGCAGATAATGCTGCCATCAATACATTTTTAGCATCACCTTGTGTTTGTTTATCTATTGATATTACTGCATGTAGCCAACAACATCCACCTTCTGTTAAAACAACATTTTTTACTGTTGGTAATGTATTTTGAACAGCCCCAAATATTCTTGGTTCTTGAGGTAATCCTTGTAAAAGTTTATGTTCATTTCCAGCAGGCATTATACTATGATAATATGAATCCTTATTAAAATGCATACGTTCTATTTTAATTATAGGTTCTTCTCGTACAACATCATAAGTACCTGTTAAATCTACAAATGGACCTTCTTTTTCTCTTTCAAATGGTAATATTTTACCTTCAAGTAATATTTGTGCAATAGGTACTTGAATATCACTTAATTCACATTGTACTGTACTTAAAGTATTATTTTTAAAAGTATTTGCTACTTCTAATTCATTACTTGTTATTGGTATAGATGTTGTTGTTGCAAGTAATATTGCAGGATCTAATCCAATAGCTATTGTTATATCCAAAGGTTTTCCCATTTTTTCTGCTTTTTTATAATAAGTATATAATTGTCTTGGAACTATTCGTATACCTAATGTTTTTTCATCTTTTAATAACATTCTATGTATTGATGCATTAGTTTCTCCTGTTTCTGGATCTTTTGCAATAATAACACCAGAAGTTATATATTTTCCAGCATCTTTTTTATAATGTCTTAATATAGGTAATTCATCTAAATTAGCAGGTTTTGTTATACTATAAACATCTTGTATTGTTTTCACTTCTTTTATTGATTCAGGTTTTTTAGTGGACTCTACAATTTTTTGTGTTATACTAGAAACTTCTGTATTTATTGAATCAGCTATCTTTTGTCTTGTATTACAAATTCCAGCTATTACTTTAAATGAAGATTCTTTTACATTATTAAATATAAGAGTATCATGAGGATGCTTTTTAATTATATTATTTATTTCATATTCAGTTGAAACTTCTTTGTCAATATAAGTTATTTCTTGTGTTTTTTTTATTTCTTCAATAAAATCATTCATAAAATCATTTCCCAATTATTTTTTTAGCGTAAATTACAGCATTTTCCACTGCATCCAATCCTAAAGTTGCTACAGGTACTCCTGGAGGCATTTGAATAGCAGAAAGTAAAGAATCAAGTCCATTAAGTTTTGTAGAACATGGTACACCAATTACTGGTTTTGTAGTATGAGCAACTACTGCCCCTATTAATACTGTTGACAATCCAGAAACAGCTATATATACTTTAACACTTTCTTGAGATTTCATATATGCAGATATTAAATCTGGATTAGTTAAAGATACTTTTTCTAATAAATAGTTTAAACCTAATAAATTTAATTTAGTTGCTAAACTATCAACTAATTTATTATCTGTATCTTCTTCTACTAATACAACAACTTCCACATCTTTTGGAATATTTACATCTTTAATTTCATCAGAATATTCATCAATTTCAGTAGAAAATTTATAACTATCTGTAGCAATATCTTCAATTAATTCTATTTGACTATTTTCTATTTTTTGATTATAAGATTCACGTTTTACAACTAATTTATCCTGTAAACTTTTATCATAAACAGCCAATATTTCACAAGCTAACCATGCTGCATTATCCCCTCTATCAACACCCATAGTTGCTATAGGAACTCCTTTTACCATTTGAACAGATGATACAAGTGCATCTAAACCATCAAATTTAACATCCACAGGTACTGCTATTACAGGTTTATCTGTAAAAGATGCTATTACTCCTGGTAAATGTGCTGCTAATCCTGCAATTGCTATAAATACATCAATATTACTATGTGTTTTCACAATATGTTTTACTCGTTCATGTGTACGATGAGCTGATGCTACTTTTAAATCATATGCAATTTTCATTTCATCCAATACTTTAATAGTTTTTTGTGCAATAACTTTATCAGATGCACTACCCATTATTATCATTATTTTAGGTTGTATTCCACTCATTATCTTTTTGTCCCCCAATTATAAAAATAAATTTAAAATTATAGTAATAAATTCTCGATTTCAAAAAAAGAGATAACTTAATAATACTTATTAATTTAATATATAAAAAACTTTTATTTAAATTTAAGATAAAATATAATAAAAAATTAGTAAAATTCTAATTATTTAATAGTTTATAGTTAAAAATATATAATTATATACTAGTTTTCAAATAAAAAACAAGAAAATACCTAAATTAAAATAAATAAATATAAAAAAGAAAACATATAATAACTAGATTAAATAAAAACTCTGAAAATGATAATAATATCATAACACACCTATTAATAAAAATACTTATAAAAAAGTTAATAATTTAAAAAATCAAACATGAGGAAAAAAAATGTCTTTTGATAAAGTAAAAAATAATCATTTAGAAATTAAAGCTGTAAAAATAAGTGGTGTAGGAAAATGTTCTGTTAAAGTTGAAGATGATAATTTAATTATGAAACCATTAGAAATAGATTACGATTCTGAAATTGTTCCATTTTCAAAAATAGTTAATTTATCTTATGATGCTGGAAATTTCATCATAGAACCAAAAATTAAAGTAACCACAAATCAAATTACATACAATTTAAAAGGTGTAAATGATAATGATTCCGAAATGATGAGTTTTTATACAAAATTAAAAAGTATTAAAAGAGAAAGTTATAGTAAACGACTTAATCTAAATGATGATATAGAATATGACATAGAAGAAGATATATATGACCATAAACAAGAAGAAACTTCTAAAAAATCATTACCCACTATAAACAAAAATTATAATAATCAACTCGCCAAAAATTTTTCTAAAAACACATCTCAAGATACAAATAAAGAAGATCCAACCGAAGAGATAAGAAAATACCATAAACTCAAAGAAGACAAAATAATAACTGAAGAAGAATTTAATAAAAAGAAAAAAGAATTATTAAAACTATAAAAAAAGTATTTAGTTCAATAATATTAATTAAAGGAGACTAAATTTGAGAAAACAAGGAAAAATATTAATTGGTGTGATAATTATTATATTAATAGGAATTTCAATGTTTTATATTCTTACTGCAAATAATAATAATTCTAAAAATAATAATGCAAATCAATCAATAAATAATACACAAGTCACAAATCTTATTAAAATACAAAAAGTTGATATAACAACAGGACATAGTTTAGCAAGTAAATCTCGTGCATCAATATTTATAGGAAGTCAACATGCAGGTAAAACTGTAAAAGTTACAACAGATTTTTCTAGAGAAAAAACAAGTTTAAATCATAATGAAACAACACAAGAAACTGTTTCACCAGATGGTTATATTAACATAACCTGTGCTGAAGCATATAGTAACTATCCAGATACATGTGTTGTAACTGTATCAGATAATAGTACTAGTGATTGTGTAACATGTAATTTAAAAATAGAATCAGGTACACAAACAAATACATTTTAGTATATAATATCTAAATGATATTATATTACCATCAAATTTTTAATATCATTTAATTCATTTACAAATATAAAAAAAGTAAGAAATTAAGTAAGATTTACTGTTTGATTATATATACAATTATCTTCACCTAACCCATCATATACACGAATTTCTGCTTTTGATGGTGATTTTTCATCATAATAAGATAAATCAAATGCATATTTTTGACCTTTAACAGCCTTATGTATACTTATATCAGATCCTTCAGATATAATCGTTCCATCACTAGAATACCATGTAACTCTAATATCCACATAACTTAAATCCTTTGAAGATTCTAAAGATCCCTTTAAACTACCATGTGTATAACCAAAATTTGTTTGCATATCATTTGTTACATTAGTTAATGTAACAATATTCTCATTAGAATTTCCAAATCCAGATATAGAACCACCTGTACTATAAACAGTAATAAAAGCTATAATAAGAATTACTGAAATAATTGGACTTATCCATGCTTTTTTATTCTCATGTTTCCTAATTAATCTTGCAAAACCTTTTTCATTATTAATATTTTTTTCAAGTTCATCTTTTTCAGAATAAACAAATAATGCAGCAATTATATACAATATAAATCCTATTAATCCATACAAAGAAATACCAATAAGTAAACCTAATGCCGAAATAATATACTGAACCATTCCTGCTTTATAATTCTTTTCAACAATAAAAATTCCAAAAATTCCTAAAAAACTAGATATTAATGCAATACCACCATTAAGTAAAAGAGAATCATCAAAAACAGAAATGAAAAATGCAAAGAAAGCACCTACTAATCCAAATACCAAACCACAAATGGCAAAAATTGAACTTTTTCTCATTTTAATACCCCATTTTATTAATTTATAAAAATTAATATGTTATTTAATTGATAAATACATTTGTTTTATATTACTATTATCAAATTAATGATTTCTATATGATATAACTCTATAATTTTTTTTAAAATATTAAAAGTACAATAAAAGTTCAAAAATATTAAATAAAAAGACTAAAAAAAGTCCTTATTTACCAATTAAAGAAGAAACTTTTCTAAAAAAAAATGATTTTTGTTAGACATTTTAATAAAGAAAAAAAACTGTTAAAAAAAATTAACTTGACAAATTGTAATAGAAATAGATATTTAATATAATTTAAAAAAGATATATTATTATAAGCTATCAATTTAGAAAGAAAAATCAATATGGAGGTGAAGTTAAATTGTCAATATCTTGGGTTATTTTTGCCATACTTATAAGTCTAATTTTAGGGTTGAATTCCAATAAAACTAAAAATATTAATAAATCTGTTTCTATTGTTATTCCAGCATATAATGAAGAAAAAACATTACAAAATGTATTAAACACTGTTAAAAAAATTAAGTGTATTAGTGAAATTATTCTTGTAGATGATGGATCTTCAGATAACACTTACAAAATTGCATGTGAAAACAATATAACTGTTCTTAGACATTTAAAAAATAAAGGTAAAGGATCTGCAATGAAAACTGGTTTAAAAAAAGCTACAGGAGATATTATCCTATTTTTAGATGCAGATCTTAAAGAAATTCATGAATCACAAGTTATTGCTATTTTAGACCCAATTCTTAAAGGTAATGCAGATATTACAAAAACTAAATTTAAAAGAGAAGCCGGCCGTGTAACTGAATTAACCGCTAAACCATTATTACAATTTTTCTTCCCTGAATTAAACTTTGAACAACCATTAAGTGGTCAATTTGCAGCTATTAGAAATTTTCTTGATAAAATTGATTTAGAAAAAGATTACGGTGTTGATATTGGAATTGTTCTTGATGCTGATGCATTAGGCATGAGAATTGTTGAAGTTGATATTGGTAATATTTTCCATGACATGTCCACACTTCAAGAATTAAATTATATGGCAAATGAAGTTGTTAGAACTATTGTAGATCGAGCAATGCATTATGGTCGTATAACCATGATGGATGATTTAGGAAATGCTATTCGTATGGAAATTATGGGTCTATCTTTAATTTCTCTTGGAATATTTGGAGTATTTTTCATTAAATATCTTCCATTAATAATTGCTGAATTAATTATAGTTATAGGAATAATTATTTCTGCATTATATCTAATTAGAATAGCAAAAATGTCTCTTAAAATATATAATCAAAATAAGATTTCCAAAAGACAAACATTTAATTCATTTATCCACATGCACTTTCCAGTAGTTATATCCATAATTGTATTATTAGTAATGATAACCACATTATTAGGCTCCGTCACGATTTCTGATAATGAAATATCAATAGAACCCACAAGTAAAAACCTAATAATTCCAACACAAACACCAAGCAGAGGAATGGATGTAAGAGGACCTTACACCATTGAAAGTGCTCTTGAACATGACGAACATATTATTAGATTACCAGAAAGTTCCCTTAATACTTTAGAAGCAGATTATGGTGATTATATGTACATTAATAATACACGTTATCAACTAGAACAACCAGTAAGTAGTGAAACAGACCTTATACGAATGCCACTAGATGCAAGAGAAAAGCTTAATACTGCAACAGGGACAATAATAAGAGACAGCAATCTAAAAAACTTATTTAAAGGAATGTATTTAATTAAAAATCTAGATTCAGAAGATAGAAGAAATCCAGACACCATTACAAATAATTCACTTAATGACACATACGCAAGTATTGGAACCATAGTTAGTACTGATACCAATCCTGAAAAAATACTCAAAGTATATGCTAATAACACATTAATCTGCGAAACACCAGGAACAATATCCAACAATCAATACAGTATTTACATTAATGGAATATCTTACAAAACTTTAAAATTAAATAATAATAGTACTGGTGAAATATTTAATACAACATATAAAAATACCACCATAAAAGTTGAATTAGAAGAAGGTAAAAATGGAACCAATACCTTTGCAAATAGCACCATTGGAAGATTCATAAACATCCACATAAATGATCATGGAAATATTACTAACGCAACAAATACTACTAAATCCAATTAATTTCTTTTTTAAATAAAATTTCATGGAGATATAAAAATATCAGAAAATAAAATACTCCCAAATTATTTTAATTCCATTAACTCTATTTCTTCAAATTTATTAAAAAATTTGTCTAAAGAAACAACATAATCTATATCAAAATTATTTGCAATAATTATACTAGAACAATCAATAAAACTAGATTTATAGTTTTTTGAATTGTATTTTTTAAATATTGAAAAAACACGACCATTATATTTTTCTATTTCAAATTCATCGATAATGCTAAAATTATCATTTAAAAAGTAGTATGCTTTTTTTGTTAATTCAATACTTTTTGTTTTCATTATTACAACACTTATTACTCCATTTAAACACCATTACTAATGTAACATTCGTTTTCAAATAAAATGTTTTTATTTTTCTCAATGATTAATCTTGATGAATCATTCTTTTTAAAGATAGATATGATGAATGAAGTGTCAATAAATATTTTATTCATTGTATATCAACTTATCTACATTCCAATCTTTTCCATCACCACCAATCATTCCAAATACATCATCAAAACTTACTTACTTTCTTGGAGTTAATATTATATTATTGTCTTCAATATCCCAATCAAATATTGTGTTTTCATCAATTACAAAATCTTTAAATTCTTCTTTTATAATTTTTGGCAAATGAAGTTCATCATTTCTATATAATTTGCTAGTAGCTAAACTCATAAAAATCACATTCTTTTATATTATTATGAATAAAATTATTTAATCAGATTATATAAATTTATCTGATTATTTTAAAATTACCATTACAATTTTTGTTGCAATTAATTGCAATTGTGTTGCAACTCTAATGCAACTACTACTTTTCATATGTAAAAATTATAACTTTCTAAAATAAAAGATCATTAATTTATAAAAAGAGTATTAATAACAAAATATTTAATACAATACTTAAAAATAACATTAAAAAATTTAAGTTAATACAGTAAAAATAGAATAATAACTATTTTTAAAAGAATCTATATAACTAATTATAGAAAACTAATCAACTAACAATAATACGAACTTTAATTATTTATTTTATGATAAACACTAATAAAAAATATAAAAATTATTAAAAATTCAGGATATGAAAAATATATGTTAAACAGTGATGTTCCCAAGTTAAGATTTAAAGAATTTGAAGATAAATGGGAAAATAAAAAACTTAAAAATATACTCAATATTTCTAAAGAAAAATATAATCCTTTAAAAGAGGATGTTAATTTTAAATGTATTGAATTAGAACATTTATCCCAAAATACAGGAATATTAATAGGGTATTGTGCTGCTAATAAACAGAAAAGTATAAAAAATATTTTTAATGAAGGAAATATACTTTTTGGTAAATTACGACCTTATTTGAAAAAATTTTGGTTATCTAATTTTAAAGGGGTTTGTTCATCAGAGATATGGGTTTTTGATACTAAAGAGAATAATTCTTTTATTTACTATCTAATTCAAACAGATAAATTTAATTTTATTGCCAATATATCTTCTGGTTCAAAAATGCCAAGATCAGATTGGAATTTCATGCAAAATATTAACTTTAACATTCCCTCCAAGATAGAACAGAAAAAAATAGCTAATTTTTTATCAAACTTTGATAAAAAAATAAATCTTTTGAATAAAAAACATGCAGAATATTTGAAATTTAAGAAGTTTTTGATGCAGAATTTGTTCACACAGAAATTAAGATTTGCAGAATTCACTGAAGAATGGGGTAAATTTAAGATTAATGATTTATTTGTATCTAAAAAAGGAAAAGGTTTATCTAAAGAGTTATTGTCTGATGATGGTGTAAATAAGTGTTTATTATATGGTGAACTTTATACTACTTATAATGAAATAATTAAAGAAGTTAAAAGTAAAACAGATAGTCAGCAAGGAGTATTATCTCAAGAAGAGGATATTTTAATTCCTTCTTCAACAACAACTAAGGGCATAGATTTAGTTACTGCTAGCGTTATTTTAGAAAATAATGTTCATTTGGGTGGAGATATAACTATTTTGAGAAAAAAAGAAAAGAATATAATTGATGAAAAGTTTTTTACTTATTATTTTTCTAATAACTTATTAAAACCAGTTGCAAAATTAACACAAGGAAGTACTATAATTCATTTGTACTGGAAGGATTTTAAAAAAATAAACACCCAAATTCCCAATTTGAATGAACAAAAAAAGATAGCCAGTGTATTAATTTCTTTGGATGATAAAATAAATCTACTAGAAAAACAAATAACTAATATGGAAGACTTTAAAAAAGGATTATTGCAGCAAATGTTTATTTAATTTTAATAAAGCATTTAAATAATCAATTAAATTATAAAATTTTAGGATATGATAATATGACAAATGAAAATGTTCCTAAGTTACGATTTAAAGAATTCACTGGGGAATGGGAAACTGTTAAATTGGGTGAAATATCACAAATTACAGGTGGGGGGACCCCCTCAACAGATGTTCAGGAATATTGGGATGGAACGATTAATTGGTATACTCCTTCTGAAATAGGTGAAGACAAATATGTGTCAGATAGTAATAGAAAAATTACTAAAAAAGGTTTAGATCATAGTTCAGCTAAATTATTGCCAGAATATACTATACTTCTACCTACTCGTGCAACTATTGGTGAAATGAGTATAATTACTAAAGAATCAACTACAAATCAAGGTTTTCAATCAGTGATAGTCAATGAAAATTCTAATTTCGAATTTATTTATTATTTATTAAGTACACTCAAGAAAACTCTGATTAAAAATGCATCTGGTTCTACTTTTCTTGAAATAAGTGGGAAAGAAATAAAAAAATTAAAAATTAAACTCCCTTCTCTTAAAGAACAAGAAAAAATTGCTAATTTCTTATCAAAAGTTGATAACAAAATAAGCATGATAAAAGAACAACTTACTAATAGGGAAGAATTCAAAAAAGGTCTCCTGCAGCAAATGTTTGTATGAAATTAATTTTAAACATATATATACTTGATTAATACATAATAATAATTAAGTTAACTATGTATACATAAAAAATAAAGGAGTAAGTTTTCATGACACAAAAAATGATTAGAGTAGATGAATTAACCCACAAAGAATTAATGAATCGTGGATCTAAAGGCGAAAGTTTTAATGATATTATAAAAGGTTTATTAAAAGCCACATCACCTAAACCTATCAAAGTATCTCCTGAAATAATAAATGAACTAGAAAAAGCAGATATTGCATATGAAAATGGAGAATGCATAAGTTTCACTAAAAAAGAATTTTTGGAGAAATTTTAAATTGAACCTCATATTTTATAAACCTGCACTTAAACAATTTGAAAAACTTAAAAAAAAGAATCATAAGGATTATCTTAGAATTAAAAAAACATTATGTGATATTCTTGAAAATCCTTATGATAATAAATATAGACCAATTGCAGGAAAAACAACATATAAACGGGCAAAATCTGGAAATTACAGAATATGCTTTAAAATAACCCATAAAGATATAATAATTGCACGCATAGGACACAGAAAAAACATTTACAACATAATTAACTAAATAAATCAGTTCTACTTTTTTAATATTGATAAAGAAAACAAAATAAGGATTATTGCAACAAATGTTTATTTAATATTATGATGATGCGACAAAATCTAATTATTAAATGAAAAAACTCTATTTAGCAATTGAAGAATAAAATTTTCTAAAAAAAAATGACTTTTGTCGGACACTCATTATACTTATTAAACTTTATATAATTTATCTTTGCACTTTTTCAAAAAATAACCAATCTTAAAACATTAAAACACGGTTTTCAATATATACATATACAAAATATAAAAAAAAACAATAGATTACATGAACTTTTGAAATTATTCTAGCTCAAAAATCATTTCAGTCCCAGTAAAAAAAAAAATACTAAAAGTGGTTTTTTAGAGTGTTACCATTATAATGATTAATATTCATTAAATTTCAATAGTTCATTAAAATAATTAATTCATAAAGAAATAAATATAGTTTTATTTATGTATCTTATAACTACTTCTTCTGTGTTCTATTCTTACAATAATTATTTTATTATCTAAATTATCAGATAAGTTAAAACATATTCTATAATTTCCAGCTTTAACTCTTTTATATTTTTTAGTCATTGCAACCTTAATATATTTTGGATTTGATGGGTTTTCTTGTATTTCATTAAGTTTTTTATAAATTATTTTCCCATCATGTTTATTTTTCTTAGAGATTTTAATATATTGTTTTCTTGCTTTAGTAGTGAATAACAGTTTATAAGTCATGTTCTTATTACTCTTTTATTTCTTTTTCTAATTCTTCTAATGTACATTCTATTAATTTACCATTTTTTGCATCTTCTTCTGCTTGTTCAAGATCTTTTAATAATTCTAAATCATATTCTAAATCATCAGTTCTTTCTGCTTTATCCAATATTTTATTTATTACATCTTGAAATGTTTCTCCTTTAGACCCAGCTTCTTGTAATCTTTTATGTGTTTCCTCATTTACTTTAATCGTTTTAGTCATCAATATATCACCTATAATTCAGTATACTAATTAATATAAATTACTAAATATATATAAGTTAATTAAAAAATGTTTATATAAGTGTTCATGGTTTTAATCAGGTATTAGTAGGTAAAATCTCAGAACACGAGTAATATGTGTAACAGGTACTCTTGGGTTTTAATTAGGTATTAGTAGGTAAAATCAAAATTTTAGTTTTAATAAATTTTAACATTATTCTTTTTCTTTTATAACATTACATTAGTGTTATTAGTTTTAATAATAATTTGTTACAATCACATTTAATTACTCATTTTATATACAGAAAATAATACCAACCATCTCAAAGCATAAAATAAGAATGATATAATAATAATTTTTTTTAAATGTTGGATGACCGTCTTTTTTTCATTTTCTTTTGTCTAAAATTATGTAAAATTTTTTTCATACAAAAAACTTTTAATCATAAACAAAGAAAAAAAACAACACCCAACTAATTAACCTCTTATAAAAAAATAATAATACAAATTAAACAGTATTTAACACTATCTAATAAAAAAAAGATAAATATA
>JAUNXU010000114.1 GCA_030539615.1 Methanobacteriaceae archaeon
GCTATTGAAATTAATGATACATCTGATAAGACAATTAATACAGAATTAGAAAAAGGATATATAACAAATTCAATACATACAAATTATTCCAATAATAAAATTAATACTAATGCTTTAAAATATGTTTCAAATAATTCTAAATATTTAAAAAGTTCTAATGAAGAAATCAATACTATTACTTCAAGTTCATATTCTGGAAATACAGTATATGTTAGTACTAATGGATCAGATTCTAATGATGGATCACAATTTCGACCTTTAAAAACATTGGATTATACATTTAATAAGGCATTTAATAAAACTTCAAATTATAATAATATATATTTATATGCTGGAAATTATTATTATAATTCATCATGTAGTGTTACTAAAAATATGAATATTATTGGTGAAGGAAAAAGTAGTATTATAACTTTAAAAAATACTACATTATTTACTATAGGTACTTCAAATATTAATTTAAATCTTAGCCATATGACTGTGAAAAATGGTGTAGGGACATATGGTTCAGTAATTAAAATCAATGATAAAGGTAGTTTTTCATCATTAACATTGGATGATGTATTTTTAACTGATAATCAAGGAACAATTGGTGGTACGGTAGGCTGTACTGCAAATGAATGTAATATTACAATTAAAAATTCTGAATTTAGTAGAAATAATGCTACAAAATTAGGGGGCGTGTTTTCATTTTCAGGATCAAATGATAATATTAATATTATTAATTCTACTTTTTCTAATAATTATGTTAATACAGTATCTACTGATTCAAACACTGGTTGTGGTGGTGTTATTTATGTTGGAGGTAATTCTAAATTAAATGTTTATAATTCTACTTTTAGAAAAAATAGAGCATTTAATGGAGGGGCAATTTATAATGCTAATAATGCTACATCTACAATTATTTCATCATATTTTAACTATAATTTAGCAAAATGTGGTTTAATTTGGGGTTATGGTGGATGTATAATGGTTGGTAATGGATTAACTTTTGTTAAAAATTCATCATTTAATGATAGTCATGCTTCAAGAGGTGGAGCAATTGGTATAAATAGTGGGAAAAATGTAACAATTAATGATTCAGTATGTGCATATAATACAGCAAGTGTTTATGGTGGTGCAATATTTTCATTTTCAAAATATTTAAAAATAAACAATGTTAATTTCACAAAAAATAGTGCTGATGTACGTGGTGGGGCTATAATGGATTTAGGCCAAGGTGATTCATTAATAATAACTAACACTAATTTTATATCAAATAAAGCACTGAATTATTCAGATATTAATGGAAGTATTACTTTCGGTGGTGCATTAGCAGGAAATGCAAATAGTGGTAATTATTCATTAACTAATGTATTATTTTATAATAATACTGCAAATAGAGGGGGAGCTATATCTTCGGTATCATTAATATTAGTTTGGAATTTAAATAATGTAACTTTCTTAAATAACAGTGCCAATAGTGTTAATTCTGCTTTTGGTGGAGCAATATATATTAAATCAGATGGTACAACTTTTACATTAACTTCCAATGTATTTAATAACAATAAAGCAATATCTACAACAGAGTCTTATGGTGGAGCAATAATGTCAATATGTAATAATAATATTACTAACATTGTTGTGATAAAAGATTCTTCTTTTAATAATAACTCTGCAGGAAAAGGTGGAAGTATTGCAATGCTTAACAGGGGTGTATTGAGTATATCATTTACTAATGTTATAAATAATAAAGCAATTTATGATGATGGTAAGGGTGGGGCAATTTATTCTAAGGATATAATAATTATAACAGAATGTGCTTTTATTAATAATACCTCTAATGGTTATGGTGGTGCTATATATGCTATTTCTAATTGTAGTACAATAGGATCTTCATTTTATAATAATTTTGCAAATAGAAATAATTTTAATTCAGGAAACAATATATATTCAAGTAATATTTGTGGAATAGCAAATTATAATTGGTGGGGAACAAACAATTATGAATTAATACAAAAAAGTAATTATAATGTGAATTCGGATTGTCCAATAGTATTTACTGCATCAATAATGGAATATAACTATAATTCAAAGTTAAATATCACAACATGTAAAATTCTTTTAGATTTGTATCATTATAATGATTCTGGAGAATTTAAACTGTTAACACAAGAATTAGTTGCTAAAACTGTAATTTTCAATAAAAATTTAGATTCAATAATAATTGCGGGGGATCCATCTAGAAGAGAAATAACATACAATTGTAGTGGTGATTTTATTAAATTAGGTGTAACTGCAACAGTTGATGGTGAAACTATAAATCTCACAACAACAAAACATCCAACTTATTTAAAATTTAACAAATTAGAACAAAAAGGTAATAATTTAACTATAAATTCAGTATTTAAAGATATTTGTACTGAAGGTAATTTAAAAGGCAATGTTAATGTTACAATCAAAGTAAATGGAAATATAGTTCCAGGATATGTGAATAAAACAATTACTGGTGGGGTCTTAAATTGTAATATTGTTAATGGGAATTCTAATATTACTAATATTACAATAATTTGTTCTGGTAATGAAAATTATAGTTCATGTAATATTTATCGAGAGTTTATAATAACTAAATCTGATAAAAATTTAAATAAAATCAATAAATTAATAAATATTCCTGAAGATATCTTTAATTTATCTGATGAAGAAATTGATGAAGGATTACTAATAGAAAATGAAAAATTACTCATAAACACAATTGAAAATGGGACTTATAATGAGTATAAAAAGATATATGATAATATAAATAGTTATATATATGCTATAAATTCAAATGAGGCATGTTTAATAAAAGAAATCAATTAAATATAATACGTGATATTAATGAAAAATATAAAAATTATAAGTATAATTTTATTCATGTTATTAATTTCATTATCAATAGTTTCAGCTACAAACAACACTACAAGTATAGAAAAACAAACAATAACAACACAAAGTAGCACACTTGTTAGTACAATAAATGAAACTAATAATATGGATCAAAAAATAGATAATGATAATATAAATAAAAAGTCCATTATAAATAAATCAACAACTACTCAAAAACAAAGTCAACAAATAAATGAACCTAAACA
>JAUNXU010000115.1 GCA_030539615.1 Methanobacteriaceae archaeon
ATACATAATTTATTAATGATAATATAATAAATTAGTTATTAGATATATAATAATATACTAAATAAAATTTATTTTATAATCTAAAAATACTTTGATTTTTTTAAGTCAAATAAGATTATATATTAATAAATTAATAAAGGATTCAAGAAGTATTATATAAATAATTAAATGGAGAATAATACTGAAAGAAATATGTCAAATATAATAGAAAAATTTCAAAATCAGAATATTTTATTAAATCATAACGCTTATAGATTTATTAAAGATGAATCTTATGCTGATACTATTGTTGATGAATTAATAGAATATATGGAATCTGATAAAGAAGATAATTATATTGTTACATTAGAAATGATTAATAATTATCTTAACTTTGAAAAAAAAAGAATTTTAGAAACAATAGTTGAAAATCCCGAAACTAAAAAGATTAGAAAAAATATGAATATGCCATATGAAATTAAAATGGATATTACAAATCAATCATATACTAACGGCGATATTCATGATCTTAGTGAATATTTTAATAATAGATATGAAAAACTAAGAAGTATTCTTGAAAAAAAGCCAGAATTAAGAAATCCTATGGAAATGAAGATTACTAAAAGTAAAGTAGATAATATTCGATTAATTGGTATTGTTGATAGTATTCAAAATACTAAAAATGGCCATAAAATGATTGAAATTGAAGATCCTACTGGTGAAGGTAAAATTTTAATTCATAAAGATCAAGAAGATCTATTAAATAAATGTAAAAATATTGTTAAAGATGAAATTGTTGGTATAACAGGTAATTGTAATGGTAATCTAGTAATTGCTGATGATATTATTCAACCAGGAATTCCAAGAAATCCTGAAAAAGAAATGGATTTTTCCATTGTATTTTTATCTGATGTTCATATTGGTAGTAAAATGTTTGATGAAAAGGCATTTAATCATTTTATTAAATGGATTAATGGTAATTTTGGTAATGAAAAACAAACTGATTTAGCCAATGATGTTAAATATTTAGTCATTGGTGGTGATTTAGTTGATGGTATTGGAATTTATCCAAATCAAGAAAAAGAATTAGCTATTCCAGATATTTATTTACAATATGAAGAAGCTGCTAGACTTATTGGTGATATTACAGATATTCCAATCATTATTGCTCCTGGAAACCACGACGCAACTAGACTTGCTGAACCTCAACCAGCTATTACTGAACAATATGCTATGGATCTCAATAAACAACGAAATGTTGAAATGGTTAGTAACCCATCCATTGTAACATTAGATAATATTAATGTTGAAATTTATCATGGAAGAAGTTTTGATGATATTATAATGGCTATGAATGGTTTAGATCATTCAAACACAGACATTATTATGAAAGAATTAATGGAAAAACGTCATTTAGCTCCTATTTATGGTGAACGTACTGCATTAGCTTCTGAATTTGAAGATTATCTTGTTATAGATGAAGTTCCTGATGTTTTACATACTGGGCATGTTCATATTAATTCTTATATTAAGTATAAAGGTGTTCATTTAGTTAATAGTGGTACTTTCCAAAGACAAACTGAATTTCAGAAGATTTATAATATTACTCCTACTTATGGTCATGTCCCTGTTTTAAGTAGAGGTAAAATGAAAGAAATGATATTTACTTAAATTATGGTGATTTTATATGGTTGATTATGTTAATAAAATTATAAATACTGCCCATTATATTTATGATAAAGGTTTAGTTCCAGGTAAAGCTGGTAATATCAGTATGATTGATGATGATCGTGAACATATTTATATTACTGCTACTGGTTCTAATTTTAGACAATTAGATTATAAAGATGTAATTTATTTAAAAATTGAAGATAAATCATATGAAAATAAAAAAAGTCCTTCTATGGAATCTAATTTACATATAGGTATTTATGAAAAAAGAACAGATATTAATAGTATAATTCATGTACATTCACCTTATGTTACTGGTTTTGCTTTTTCAGATATGAAACTTAAACAATTAGAAGGTTTTGGTCCAATTACAAATAAATATGTTAAAACTGTTGATTATTTTAAACCAGGAAGTGATAAATTAGCTAGTCATGTAAAAGAAGCTTGTGGTGAAGATAATAGTTTAATTTTAAAAAATCATGGGTTAATTTGTTATGAAAAAAATATGGATGAAGCTATTCTTTTAACAGAATATATTGAAAAAATAGCTAAAACTCAATTTATCAGCCATATGCTTAATCTTTAATTGATTCTAATTCACTTAATAAATTCCAAATCAATGTTCGTGCATGTGTTGGTATATTTGGATCATTACTTATATCATCTAATATTGAAATTACCGTACTTGCTACGATTGTTGGTTCTTTATCTTCTTTAAGAAGAGCATCTGATTCATCTGCTGATTTTCTTATATTTCGTGGTACACTATTATCACCACTTATTTGTTTTAATATTTCACTACATTTTTCAAATGTTTCTGCACTTGTACTCATTTTTTAATTCAACTCCTTATATTAATAATTTTTTTTTGAATAATCTTAATTATGATAAAAAAATCTTTTTTTATGAATATAAATTATCATATTCATTTTTAAAGTTTTAAGCTTGATTTAAATATTAGCTAATAATAAAATTAACTATACTTAAAGTTTGTTTCAAGTAATATAAAAAATATACTATAGATAATTATTTATCATTCTTTTTTTATCAAATATTTTTTAATAACAAGTTTATTTTTAAATTTTTTTTGAATGGATTATGAAAATTATTACACAACCATTAACAAGTACAAAATCAGCACACACCATCTTTTTTTTCAAAGTTCATATAAGAAAGAAAAACTCAAATCTAAAATGGCATTATTTATTAATCAGTTTACAATTCACAGAATATAGAAAAAGAAAAAAACTAATAGAAAAATATTTTATTTGATTAATGTTCTATTTTCAGTTTTATTCTTCAATTATTAAAATAAAAACTTTTCATAGTTTTTTTTTAGTTATTGAATATTTTCTATTTCTTTTTTTGTTAATCCTGTTATTTTAATAATTTCTTCTAAAGAATATTCATCTT
>JAUNXU010000116.1 GCA_030539615.1 Methanobacteriaceae archaeon
AATCAGCACAACAATCAAAAAATACAAATTCAACATAATATTTACTTTAAAAATTTAAAGAAATAATAATAAATTTAAATAATAATCCCCATAATATTTTATCTCACCACCCTACTATTTTTTTTTAAGATAAAAACTAATTTTAAAGGAGATTCATTAAAACATGATAACAGGGAAAACAAAAATAACTGGAATAATAGGAAACCCTATAGAACATAGTATGTCACCACCAATGCATAATAATGCATACAAACAATTAAATTTAGATTATAAATATGTACCATTTTTAGTAAAAAAAGAAAATTTAAAATATGTAATACAATCATCAAAAACATTAAATATAAAAGGACTGAATGTAACAATACCTTATAAAACAGATATAATACCTTATTTGGATGAAATAGATCCTTTAGCAGAAAAAATAAATGCTGTAAACACATTAGAATTTAATGGAAATAAGGTGAAAGGATATAACACAGATGCAACAGGAGCACTAAAATCATTAAAAGATTATACATCAATAACAAATAAAAATATTCTTATATTAGGTTCTGGAGGTGCATCAAAAGCAATAGCATATCAATTAGCAGAAGAAAAACCTGAACAATTAATAATAGCAAACAGAACAGAAAATAATGCACAAAAAATAATAAAAAATATAAAAGAAAATACTAGTGTTCCAATACATTATCAAACAATAAAAACTGCAGAAAATACATTAGAAAATCAGGATATAATTATAAATACAACACCTATAGGAATGTATCCAAACCAATATACAAAACCTGTGATAAATACTAAAAATATATTATCAAATCATACTGTAATGGATATAGTGTATAATCCAATAAAAACAAGGTTATTAAAAGAAGCTGAAAAAAAAGGAGCAATAATAATACCTGGAACAAACATGTTAATAAATCAAGGATTAGAATCCTTTAAAATATTTACTAAAAAAACAACAAGCTATGAATCATTTGAAAAACCTTTATTAAAAATATTGGAAAAAGAAAATATTTAAAAATTTACAGTTTATTATATAAAATTAAAAATAATTGTGGGGGAATATAAAAAAAATGAATATATTAATAAATGGAGCTGGTGCAATAGGAATTGCTCTTGGAGCTTCTATGATATCACAAAATGTAAATGTATCATTTTATGCAAGAAAAAATACGGCAAATGCATTAAAAGATGGAATAAAACGGATAGGATTATTTAATCATTTATCATATTCTTCTGATAAATATGATGTGTATACTAATTATGATGAAATTTCTGAAAATACATTTGATTATGTATTTGTATGTAGTAAAACCATAGCAAACAATGATATTGGTGTAGAATTAAATAAACATAAAAAAATATTAAAAAATAATGCAAAAATAATTATATTTCAAAATGGGTATGGAAATGATAAACCCTATTTAAGATATTTTAATGAAGATGAAGTGTATGTTGCAAGGGTAATAACAGGATTTAAACGATCCGAAAGGAATGTAAGTGAAATAACTGTACATACTGAACCATTATTAATAGGTTCACTTCAAGGGGCTAATTTAGACTCTGTAAAAATAATTTCAAAAATGATATCCGATGCTGGTATTCCTTCAGAGACATCTGATAAAATTAGTGAATATTTATGGGCTAAAATGTTGTATAATTGTGCATTAAATCCATTAGGGGCTATACTTAAAGTTAATTATGGCAAATTAACAGAAAGTCAATATTCTAAAAATATTATGAATAATATAATTGAAGAAATATTTAATGTAATAAAAAAAGCAGGATATAAAACTCTTTGGGAAACTTCCAAGGAATATAAAAAAATATTCTATGAAAAATTAGTACCTGATACTTATAATCATAATTCATCTACTTTCCAAGATATTCAAAGAAAACAAAAAACAGAAATTGATTCATTAACTGGGACGATAATTGAGTTGGGTCAAGAATATGGTGTAGATGTATCAGTAAATAAAACAATATATGATTTAATTAAAACAATAGAATCTGATTTTTAATAAAAGTAAAGGATTTTTTTTTTATAATCCTATACTTTCAAATAAGTTATTTACATGATTTTCATTATTAGTACTTGTTGTTTGATTTGTATTATTTTGTGTGCTTTGAGTAGTACTATTAGATTGTGAATTATCATTGTTTTGGGTTACTTCTTGTATTTCTTGACTATATTGATTTGCATCCTCTTGAACATTTTGTGTTTCTAATATTGATTTTGCTATTTCTTTTGCTTGATCTTGGGTTATATCTACATTTTTTTCATTTGCTGTGTTTATAACAAGATTTTCTATATCTATTTCATTGTTTATATTTTGATTTTTCACTTCTTGTTTAACTACAATAATTAAGTTTGATATTTCTTCTGAATTCACATTATTGTTTTCATTTATGATATTTGTTTCTACTTGAATTTCATTATTTGCAGCTGCTTTTACATTTGATGGTATTTGTTTTCCTGTTGCTAATTCATATGCTTGCATAACTCCTGCTAATGCTGATTCTCCTGTTGCTCTTTCTGGACTTGTTACATATACATCTCCATGGTATATTCCTGCACTATTTAGTGCTGATTCATACATTGTTGGAGTTACAGTTGTTATGTAATCAGGATCTACATAAACTTCTATATCATCATTACTACTTAAATCAACTAAAGCACATGATACTATTTGATTTTTATTGTATGTTTTACCACTAATACCTTTTGATATTTGATTTACATCTGAAGCTGTGATTATGTTATTTGGTAATGTTTGTGGATCCATACCAACATATTCTTTAAAAAAATTATCTACTATAGCTTTGTCATTTCCATTCTCATAGGTGGTTTCACCATAACTAACTGCAATGTAGGGACTAGTTGTACCTGCATGTAGTGGCATGATTAAGAAAAGAAAAATTACAAGAATGGATAATATTTTTATTTTTGTTTTCATAATTGGTATTATTTTTATTATTATTGATATAGTTAATTATTTTTTATTTTTATTCATAAAAGATACATTTATATAAGATGTAATATATATTTTACAAATGGAA
>JAUNXU010000117.1 GCA_030539615.1 Methanobacteriaceae archaeon
TATGCTAGTAAACACATAGGTGATGCTAGATTAGAAATCTTAAACTACATGATGAATGAATCTGAATTTAAAGGCAGATGTGAATCAATGGGAATAAGATTCTAATATAAATAGGCTATATCAAGGTTATTCTAATTAACTTTGATACTAGCCATTTTTTATAGCTAAATTTAATATATTAATATAGGGAAAGCCATACAAAATTTAATGATATGTATGGTTTTTTTATGTGTAAAATTTATACAACAAAAAATGATTTTCAACAATATGATTATTTTAATAAAAAATTATAACATACAATAATATTATCAAAATAAAATTAATATAACTTATATTAAATAAATTATGGAACTAATGTTTATTAATATAATTAATTTAAATTATCCCTATAAAATATAAAAAATAGTAATAAAGTTGAACGAAGTTAAATAAAATAAATATGTAGTTAAAAAACAACTAATAGGGGGATTTTTAAAAAATGAGAAAATTTAAATTAATATCAACATTAAGTGCAGCTTTAATTGCAGCCAGTGTAGCAACACCAGTATTTGCATCAACTAATAATATAGATCAACCAGTAGCACCAGGTCTTGGACCAGTAGGCTCAGTAATGCCAGGGGTAGTAACTCCAGCAGGACAAGATACTCCAGCAGCAGAAGGATTAGGTCCAAATGCATCTATGACACCACAATTATACAGTGAAGTGCAATTATTTGTTCAAAATATATATAAAGTTGCGTTAGATAGATCAGCAGATACAGAAGGTCTTAACTTCTGGGAAAATGCATTAACTAGTGAAGAATGGAGTGGTAGACAAGTATTATTTAATCTTTTAAATACTCCAGAATATAGAGGGTTAGATTTAAGTGCACAAGAATTTGTTAAAGGTATGTACACTATCATTAACGATAGAACACCAGATGCAGATGGATATAACTTCTGGGTACAAGAGTATAAAAAAGTTGTTCAATATAAGGATCAAGCTGATGCAAGAATAGAAATTTTAGATCGTATGATGAATGAATCTGAATTTAAAACTAGATGTGCATCTATGGGAATAAGATTCTAATATAAATAATAAAAGGACTATACATAACACTTTATGTATAGTTCTTTTTCTTTGTTAAGTGATTATATCTTTTCTGAAGATTTTACTAATGATGTAAATATAGAATTAGAAGGAGATTTAGTTTTAATTGATTTAAAGTGTAATCTATTTTTAACATAAATATGATTTTTTATAGTATTAAATATAGAAACAACGATGGTAGGAATTAAAACACCTAAAGATATATAAAGCCACCAGGTTTTTTCAATGTTATATTTAAACCAAATATTTTGTAATAGGGAAAAATCTAAATTGTTAAATTTAACAAAGAAGATATTTAAAATAAAGAATACTAAAAGATGATTAGCCATTATATGAAATGAGTTTTCACCAATATTAATAAGAAAATCATTTTTAGGAATTATTTTATGGATACTTTTTGTAATAAATAAATAAAGATATATTCCATTAATACTTGTAACTATAGGTAAAACTATGCCACCATGAAATTTTCCCCAAACAAGTTCATAGGTTACATTAAAGTTTTGTGAAAGAATTACTTGAAGTATTATTATAAAGAATAGAATCTTAGTATTAAAAATATTTTTCTTTTCTATAGAATTTTTATATAATAATCCAAAGTAAAAAAAGAACAACCCAAAAAGAGTTCTACAAATAATCAAGTTAATATTTTCCAGATTAAATAGAGTTCCAATAGTTGTTCCAAGTAATGCTAAAGATAAAAAAATTAAAAAGTGAATATATTGTTTAGATGTAATTATTTTTAGGTACTTATATAAAAATAAAAAAACAACTTGTACAATAAAAAGTTGGAGTACAAACCAGGCGGGTAAAAATAAGTCATACTGATGCCCATCCACAAAAGGTCGTATAAAAAAATTCTTAATTGTAAGTTCACTTCCTAAAACTAGTCCACTTAGCCTATAAATGGTATTTGTTAAAATAGCATAAAATAAATTATATAAAAAATATGGAATAACTAAGGATTTTATTTTATTTTTTATAAATAATGTACAATTATCTTCATAAGGTATCTTGTAAAAATATCCTGATATAAAGATAAAAAGAGCCATATGGAATGAATAAGGATCAAAAATGTTATTAAGTCTCCAAGAGGAATGTCCTATAACAACAGTTATTATTCCAAGGCCTTTTAATATACTGAATTCTGTGTTTTTCAAAATGAGTCCCCCCTAAAAAGTACAACTGTAAATAAATTGTAGCATTAAGAAATTTTAATGTAAAGTTAAGTATTAATTTATATATTAAAACATTTTTGTAATAATTATTGAATAATATAATAAAATACATTAAAGTAATAGGTGGATAAATGTATTGCGTAATTTAATTATTATAATAGGATATTAAGACAACAAATACACTTAAATTTAAATTAGGATAAAGAAAAAGGGGAGAGTTAAATGAAAAAAGGTAAGGGAAAAAATAAAATCCTTATAGGAGTTTTAGTAGTATTTATTATTATTTTAGGGGGAATTGGAGCAGCTGCGGTATATGGATATTCAGTTTTTGATAAGATAAAGACAGTAGATATTGACACTGAAGATTTAGGGATAGATCCAGAGACAGATAAAAAGCTTAGTGGTTATTCAAACATAGAAAATATAGCTCTTTTTGGAGTTGATGCAGAGCAAGGTGATGTTGGAAGATCAGATTCTATAATGATATTAACCCTTGATAAAAATAACAATAAGGTAAAACTTACATCTATTATGAGAGATTCTTATGTAAATATTATAGGAAGAAGCAAGGACAAGTTAAATCATGCATACGCATATGGTGGAGCACAACTTGCAATGCAAACTTTAAACAACAACTTTGATTTAAATATTAAAGACTTTGCTAGTGTAAACTTTTCTGGACTTCAAAAAATTATAGATATATTAGGTGGAGTTGAAGTTACTATAACACAAGATGAGATTCCACACATGGCAAACTACGTAAATAGTATAAATAGCTTTACTAATGAAAA
>JAUNXU010000038.1:0-6686 GCA_030539615.1 Methanobacteriaceae archaeon
ATACAAAAGTTCCTCCGGGATAATTTACTATTAATTCATTGTTTATTGCTATATTATTTAAGAATGTATTATTTGTTGAAGTTATAGTACTTGTTATATTTTCTGCAGGTGTTGGATTATCTTCATCTATTGTATCTGTATTATCTACAAATATAACTGATCCATTTTCTGCTTTATTATCTGAAAATGTATTATTTGTAATTATTATACTTGAATTTATAGTAGCATATATTGCTCCACCATATGTTGCAGTATTATTTGTTAATATTGAATCTTTTATTGTTATATTATTTATTAAATCTCCAAATACTGCTCCTCCAAATGTTGCATTGTTGTTTTCAAAGAGAGAATTATACACATTTATTTCACATTTTTCATCTCCCATTACAGCACCTTGTAATGCTTGGTTGTTTTTAAATGTTGCATTATGAATGTTTAATATTACTTCATCAGCTCCAAGTATAGAACTTCCAGTTTTTGCTGTATTATTGGTAAATATACAATTATTTGTTGTTAAATTACTGTAATGATGAGTATATAATGCTCCACCAGTATTTGCATAATTATGGTTGAATGTAGAATTTTCTACTATCATATTTGAATATCTTTGTTGATATATAATACCTCCAGCATTTGTTCCATTGTTATTTTCAAAATAGGAATTATTTATTGTTGTAGTTGTATTTAAATAAGTTAAAAATACTCCACCACAGTAATATGCCTTATTATTTTTAAAAGTACTATTGTTTACATTTAATTTAGATAGTGTATGTGCATACACAACTGAAGATCTACTTCCAGTATTATTATAGAAGTTAGAATTTATTATATTAACATTTTTATATGAAGTTATGACTCCTCCCCATTCAATAAGTTTTCTAAGGTCACTTAAACTTTTTCCATATGTATTATTTATGTTATTAAATGATGCAGTCATATTTTCAATTTGTATTTCTCCAATACTAAGTATAATTCCAGTATATATTGTGGATTGTGTTTCATTTATACCTAATGCTGTATCTACTGTGTTATTAGTTAATATAACATTGATTAGTTTTAATGTCCCGTTATTATTTATAATTCCTTCGGTTGTTCCACTTTGATTTAGTTTTTTATAGAAATTAGTTATTGTAATATTAGTAAATGTTACATTAACATCTGATATGTTACATAGATAATTAATATTACTCCCATCTAATATTGTAGATTGACTAGAAGCACCTATTAGATTAGTATTTTTATTTATTGTTAAATTAGTATTGCCATCTAATTTAAAAGTTCCTTCTGATAAGTATATGTTGTTTGTTTTATTTTCTTGACTAGAATTTATTGCTTTGTCTATGGTTTTATATGGATTATCTTTTGTTCCATTGTTTTGATTATTTCCCATTACTGATACATAATAGTCATTAGTATTTTCATTGTTTTTTGTAATAATATCTATTGTTTCATTTTCTTTGTTTGTTGCTTTTTTAGTGTTAATATTTTTTTCTTCTATGTTGTTAGAATTATTTTTTATAATATTATTTGTTTCTTCAATATGATTATCCATATTTAAACTAGTTTTATCATTTAAATCATCAGTTGCAGATATAGAATTCATACTTACAAATAAAACTAGTAAAACTATAGATAAGCTTAGTATTTTTTTATAATTTTTTATCAATGCTATTTTTTCTCCTTTATTTTTATATTATTAGAGTAAAGTCTCTTTTTAATAAATTAAATTTATTCAAGTTAGTACTCCAATAAATTAATATAATAAGAAGTTATTAATAAACATAATTAAAGTATTACAAATTCAAGTTTTTAATTTAAAAAAGTAATAAAAAAAATCAAGAAATTAATTTATTCATTATTAGTTTCTTGTTTTAGGAGCATATACTAATTAATATTAACTATAATTTTAAAAATAAGGTTATTTATATTCTAATATAATTAAATAAATGTTTTTCTATTGATTCTTTTATGTTTTAATAGAATTTTCATAATTCAAATGTATTTTTTGATACTTTAAATAAAAATTATATTTTTTTACATATTGATTTTAAATTATTAAAAATCTAAGATAACACACTATTATATTTAATGAATTTTAAAAAAAAGAAAAGTGTTTTAAAGTAGGAGTTAATTTTTATTTTATATTAAATGAATTTATTATTATGTTAAACTCTTGTTGTACTGTTTTATAGAGTGCTGTTGGACATTCATTAAGTATTTTATAATATTGTCCATTAGATGCTTGTATCCATGTTTCTTGATATGTTTTACTTGATACTTCATATACAAATATTTTTGCTTGGTGTTTGTTTATTGTTGTTGAGTTATTTGATACCATTTTATATGATGCTGTGTCTTTCATTAGTTTATATAAATTATTTGATTCATATGCATTATCTAATGATAAACTACCATTTAATGTTTCTCTTGTTATTTCTGTTTTTATTATAATTACATCTGAGGCATTTTGTGCACCATTACTATTTACTACACTTGATGAATTATTATTTAATTGTGTATTATATTTAGTTGTATTGTCTGGATCTAATTCTAATTGATTAGGACTATCTGATAATATTGATGTTTTTAATGGATTTTCATAGTCCCATAATGTCCATGTATTTGGATAGTCAAATGATATTGCACTGTCTTCATAATGTTTTTGAGTTCCTGTAATTTGTACATAATCTGGTGTTAATGAAAAAAATCCTGTTATTAAAATTACAGACAATAATAATAAGATTATTGATATTATTATGTTTTTATTCAATTTGATACCTCTAATTTTTATTTTTTATACATATTGTTATCTTTTGAGTCTATTGTTACAATTAATGGTCCAAATTTTTCTACTTTAAGTTCCCATATTGCTTCTGGCATTCCTAAATCTAACCAATACACATCTTTTACTTCGTTTATACTATTAACATATACTGCTGCACAGCCACCTACTGCTGTTAAAAATACTGCATTATTTCTTACTAATGCTTCTTGTGTTTTTTCATCCATACCACCCTTTCCAATTATGGCTTTTACACCCATATCTAATACTTCTGGTTCATATGGATTCATTCTCATGCTTGTTGTTGGACCTATTGCTACTATATTATATTTATCATCTTTTTCTTGTATTATAGGTCCTGCATGAAATATTGTTATATTTTTAAGATCTATTGGTGGTTTTGTTTCTAGCATTTTTTTATGTGCACTGTCTCTTGCAGTATAAATAGTTCCTGTTATGTAGACAGTGTCTTTTATATTTAATTTTTTTATTTCTTCTTCTTTTAGTGGTGTTGTTAATTCATATTCCATTATAATTTCAGCCTTTTATTTATTTAATATAAAATTTTTTCCAAGTAATATTACTATATTATATATTTTAGTTTTAATTAACATAAATAGGCATTAGTTTTAATTAACAAGTATATCATATATTTATATATCAAATTAAAAGGATAATTTTAAAAATTAATTAAAAGAGGGAACGTATAAATTATGGGTAGCGTCGATAAATTGATGGATCTTTCAAAATATATTTTAACATTACCATCAAGTAAAACATCAGTATTTATGACATTAGTTGCAAGTTTTATTGTAGGAATAATATTTTCATTTACTCAACCTTCAAATGAGTTATTTATTTACAATATGCTTAATTTTGGAGTGATAACATTTTTCATGTTAGGATTAACTACTCTTTCTTCAGGAGCTTTAACTCAACCATTAGTTAATTCTCTTGATGGTAGACATATGAAAGTAAAACAGTCATTATTTTTATCATTTTTTAGTATGTGTCTTACTTCAATAATATTTCTTGGAGGTTCTATATTATTTGCAATATTGCATATTAATGCTTTTTTAAATTTATTAATATTAAGTGTTATAGTTGGATTTTCATTTAATGCTCTTGTATTATGGAGTACTTCTAATATTAGATTTTTAGCTGCTGTAATTATAGGTGCTATCCAACCAGTATTAATATTAAGTATGTTTGTTCTTATAGCATCCATAATTAATTTCACTGTAGGATTAGGACCAGAAAATATTGTTGCAATGTTTTTAAAAGCTATTATTGGATCATTAGTACTAGTAATTGCAGTATATTCATTTGTTACTGTTATTGAATCTCCTGCAAGATCTAATCTTGGTGTTGGAGGACTTGAATTATTAAGTTTATTTATTGCTCATATGACTGAAGGTTCATTTGCAATGGAAACACTTTTTGAAAATATGGGTGAAGAAGTAAATACTCTTGTTGGTATTACTAGTTTTAAAAATAAAAATGGTATTAAAGCTAATTTTGTATCACCTTGTGTTCATCCAGGACCTGTTGGTGAAATTGGTGGTGGAAATTTACCTACTATATTATCTAATCAAGCAGAATATTTTACAATTGTTGCTCATGGTGCTGCAACACATGATTTTAATCCAGTTGCTTCAAAAGAAATTAAAAAGATCACTGATAGAATAAATGAAACTTTACCTAATATGAACTATGAATCTAGTGCCAGTAAATTTACACGTAATATATCTGGAGATGCAAAAGTGGGTATTCAACATTTTAATAATGGTATGATATTATTAAGTACATTTTCACCTGTTCCAGCAGATGATATTGAATTTGGTGTTGGACTTGCTTTAATGTATGCTGCTAGAACACACACTAATGCTGATAATGTTTCTATAGTAGATTGTCATAATTGTCTTTATGGTGATACAGGTAGAATTCTTGCAGGACATAAAGAAATATTTGAGTTAGAAGATGCTATTTCATCAATTGAAGAAAATCCAAAACGTTATCCATTAAAAATGGGTTATGCTTATGATCCAATGGATGAAATTAAAAAAGAGCAAGGTATTGGTCCAAGTGGTACAAAAATTATGATTATTGAAGTGGATAATCAAAAAACAGCTTATGTTGTTATTGATGGAAATAATATGCAACAAGGTTTTAGAGAAACTATCATAGACAATATAAATAAAAATTATCCTGAAATAGACATGATCGAAGTTATGACTACTGATACACATACAGTTAATACTATTGCCGGTGGACATAATCCAGTAGGTCTTGTTATACAAGATGAAATTATTGATACAATAATTAAGTTAATTCCAATAGCATTAAATGATTTAGAAGAAGTTAGTGTTGCTTCTGAAAGTATTAGAGTTAAACTTAATACATTAGGTCCTAATCATTCAACAGAACTTGTAACAACAATTAGTTCTATAATTTCTGTAAGTAAAATATTAGCTCCACTTATATTTATTGTTGCTATTATTACACTTATACTATGGATATTTTAATAATTGTTTAAACTCCATATATTTATTTTTTTAAAAAAAAGAAATTATAACATTAAATATTTATTTTGAAAAAAAAGTTTAGATCTATTAGCCTGTTATATTAACAGAGAAAATAGATATTAATTTTATTTAAAATATTGGTACATTACTTAAAAAAATCCAAATCATCATCCATACAAAATAGAATAATATTATTCCATTTGAAAACCATGATTTAAATCCACCAATTTCTTCTTTACCAAATCTTTTTTCTGAAAATTGACCTAACCCATATAATAATACTAATGAAATTAATACTCCTAATACTTGATTTCGTATAGGTAACACTCCAGATGTAAACATATGAGATATTATTCCAGCAATGACCCCCCCTATTACATGGTCAAAAGCCATTTTCGTTTCAATTTCCATTTTTATATCAACTACTTATTTATTTATATTTAAAAAAAATTATTTTACAAAAAAAAATAATTTTAAAAAGAATATTAATATATCTTATAAACTTAATATATATATTTTTAATAAAAAATAATCCCTACCATATGTTATACAACTCATTTTAAAAAAAAATCTTTTTATCTAATTAATTTTCAATAGTTAATACTTTAAAAAAAATCAAATAAATCTAATAATTTTTTAGTTTAACTTAAAAAAAGAAACTTATAAACTAATTAGTCACAAATAATAATAATCATATATAACAAAAAAGATGGGAAAAATGGAATATTACAAAAAAGTAAAAAAAATATTAATTATTATATTGTTTTTAAATTTTATTGTAGCTATAGCAAAGATTCTTTTTGGATTATATTCTAATACTCTTAGTATTACTACAGATGGTATACATTCATCATTTGATGGAATATCCAATATTGTAGGAATAGTTGGTTTAACTTTCGCAGCAAAACCATCTGATAAAGAACATCCTTATGGCCATTATAAAATAGAAACTTTAACATCATTAATTATAGTTGTATTATTATTTTTAGCTGGATATGAAGTATTAACTTCAGCTATAACTAAAATTTATAATCCAACAATACCTGATATAACCTTTTTAAGTTTTTTAGTAATGATAATAACTACATTAGTAAATATTGGAGTATCATATTATGAAAATAAAAAAGGTAAAGAACTAAAAAGTGAATTTTTAATAGCTGATTCCAAACATACACGAAGTGATATTTATGCTTCTTGTGCAATAATATTGGGATTAATAGTTATGAAATTAGGATATACTATATTCCATCTGATAAAAAACTGTTAGGTGAAAAATATTATTTTGAAAAGGATGGAAAGAAGAGGTCTTATTATAAGTTATCTTTTAATAAATTTGATAAAGAAAACATAATAGAAAGTATAATACTTGGTCCTAATTT
>JAUNXU010000038.1:6696-16164 GCA_030539615.1 Methanobacteriaceae archaeon
CATTATTAAAACGGGTATTGACATACTTAGAAGTAATGTTAATATATTATTAGATACAAATATAATTCCTGATAATGAAATAAAAGAGAAATTAGATGATATAGAAGGAGTATTAAATGTTCACAACATTAGAACTAGGGGAAATCAATCACACATTATTGTAGATATGCATATTATTGTATCTGATGAACTTACAATAAAAGAAGCTCATGATATAACACATAAATGTGAAGATAAACTAAAATACGAATATCAAACTATAAATGAAGTATTAATACATACCGAACCAAAAGAAGGTATAATTGACGAAAGAAAGTATGATAACTAAATAACTATTAGTTATTAATTTAAAAAAAAAAGATAGAAGGTGTATCAAAATAAAATCAATGACAAACATAGACATTCATGTAATAAAAAAAGAACTAGAATCAGAACTTGAAAATGCAAGAGTAGATAAAGCATATCAACCAACAAAAGATACAATATTAATAAAATTACATGTACCTGGTAAAGGAAGAAAAGATCTTGTAATACAAGCCGGAAAAAGAATACATCTAACACAATACTCATTACCTAATCCTACAACACCACCTAATTTTCCAATGCTACTTAGAAAATACTTAAAAGGTGGACAAATAAAACAGATAAAACAACATAATTTTGATAGAATATTAGAAATTCAAGTACAAAAAAATGAAACATACACATTAATAGTAGAATTATTTGCAAAAGGTAATATAATATTATTAAATCAAGAAAATCAGATAATATTACCACTTAAACATAAAATGTGGCATGATCGAAAAATCACATCTAAAGAAGAATATAAATATCCTCCAGAAAAAGGAATAAATCCACTATCAGTTGAAATTTCACAATTAGAATTAATTTTTAAAGAATCTGAAAAAGAAATAGTTAAAACTTTAGCTTCAAATGGTATAGGAGGCCAATATTCTGAAGAAATATTAAGTCACACAGATATTGATAAAAATAAATTAGCAAAAGAAGCTACTGTTGATGAAATAACTGAAATTAACAATGCTATTTGTGAAATTGTAACTGATCTTGATATTAAACAAGAACCACAAATTATAAAAGATAATGAAGATAAAAACATTGATTTAATACCAATATCTCTTAATAAATATAATGATTATAAAAAAGAAACTTTTGAATCATTTAGTAAAGCAGCAGATGCATTTTATAGTCATAAAATATCAACAGAAATTAAGTCACAAGAAGAAACTATATGGACAAAACAAATTGATAAGTATAAAAAAAGATTATCTATGCAAGAAGAAACTCTTGATAAATTTCATAAAACAATAATTAACACACAACATCAAGGAGATGTAATCTATGCTAATTATAATAAGATACAAGATATTATAAACACTATCTTAAAAGCTAGAGAAAAATATTCTTGGAAAGAGATAACAAACATAATTAAAAAAGCTAAAAAAGAAACAAATAATTTTAATGAAATTGAATCAATAAATAAAATGGGTCTAATAACATTAAAATTAGATGATGTAACTGTTCAAATTGATCCTAAACTTAATATACCTGAAAATACTGAAAAATATTATGAAAAAGGAAAAAAAGCTAAAAGAAAAATAGATGGTGTTAATAATGCAATGGAAAACACTAAGAAACAAATAAAAGATTTGGAAGAAAGAAAAATTGAAGCATTAGCTGCTATTAAAACACCACAACAACGACAGAAAAAAGAATATAAATGGTATGAAAAAATTAGATGGTTTAAATCTTCTGATGGTTTTTTTGTTATTGGTGGTCGTGATGCTACAAGTAATGAACAAGTAGTAAAAAATTATGCTCAAAGTCATGATCTTTATTTCCATTGTGATATTCATGGTGCTGCATCAGTTATTATTCAAAATCCTGAAAATAAGGAAATTCCTGAAAGTTCTATAAAACAAGCAGCTAGTTTTAGTGCTTCTTATAGTAGTGCTTGGAATAGTGGTTTTAGTAGTTATGATTCATATTATGTTAATTTAGATCAAGTTTCTAAAACTCCTGAATCTGGAGAATTTTTAAAGAAAGGTTCTTTTGTTGTTCGTGGTCGTAGAAATTATGTTTATAATGTACCGGTTATGCTTGGTATTGGTATAGTTGAATATGATGATGATAAACGTGTTATGGCTGGTCCTGTTGAATCTGTTAAATCTTTAACTGATAATTTTGTTATTGTTATTCCAGGATTTACTAAAAAAGAGCGTATTTCACATGAAATTCTTAATAAAATTAATGAAGATAATCTATTAGGTGTTGATGATATTGTTCGTATTTTACCTGCTGGTAAATGTGATCTTTTAGATAAAATGGATTATGAAAGAAAATATAATCGTAAATAAATTATATTATTCTTCTATATATTCTCCTTCTGAATTTAGTATTACTACTTTTGTTCCAATATTTTCTTCTTCTGTAATTTTTGCAAAAAATTCTGGATCTTGTTCTATTTCTGGAAAGGTATTATAATACATTGGAATTATTATTCTTGATTGTAACCATCCTGCTGCTATTGATGCTTCTTCAGGACCCATTGTAAATTTATCCCCTATTGGTAATAATGATATGTCTGGTTTATATAAGTCTCCTATTATTGTTTTCATATCTCCAAATAAGCTTGTATCTCCAGCATGGAATATTTTTTTACCATCTTCAAGTTTTATTATAAATCCTCCAGGTTCTCCTGCATATTCTGGTCCTTCTGCTGTTTCTATTGATGATGAATGTTTTGCATCTGTCATTGTAATAGATACATCCCCTATTACTACTGTTCCACCTTTGTTCATTGCTACTGCTTCAAATCCTTGTTTTTCTACAAATGTTGCTATTTCTGCTGTTGCTATTGTTTGTGCTCCTGTTTTATGTGCTATTTCTAGAGTATCACCTAGGTGATCTTGATGTCCATGAGTTACTAATATTATATCTGTACTTATTTCTTCTAATGGTACTTGACATTGAGGATTTCCACTTATAAATGGATCAATTAATATTTGTAGTCCATCATTTGTTACTATTTTAAATGCTGCATGTCCATAATATTTTATTTTCATATTTTTTCTCCTTTTTTTATGTTTTCTATTATTTTTAATGTATTTTCTATACCATCAGTTTTTTTGAAGTTTTTATATTCTTCTAGATTTATTTTTATATTTTTTATGTTTTCTAATTTTTGATTTATTAGTTTTAGTAGTTCTTTTTTATTGTGAATATTAGTTGTTGTTGTTAATTTATATTTTTTCATATTTTTTATGTTTTTTTCTTGTTCTGTGTGATTTTCTATTGGAATTAATATGTTTGGTTTTTGTGTGGATATTATTTCCATTGTTGTTGTATGTCCTGCTAATGCTATTACCATATCTGAAAGTTTCATCCATTTATGCATGTGGTGTGTGAATTGTTTTATTATTACTTTTTTATTGTTTATTGGTGTTTTTATTGATTTTGGTTTTATTTCTATTCCTGTGAATATTATTATTTTATCTGCTTGTATTTTAGATGATATTTGACATATGTTTTCTATTAATGTTTTTCCAAAGTGGCTTCCACCTACTGTTACTAGTATTATTTTTTCTTGTGGCATGTATCCTTCTTGTTTTCTGAGAATTTCTTTAGTTGGTATTTTGTCTGGTTTTTCTTGTAGTATTGGTCCAATATATCTTGTTTTTTCTTTTAATTCTTTTGGTATTGTTGTTGTTCCTGGTATATCTGGTATTAATATTTGTTGACTGTTTTGTGTTAGTTCATGTATGAGTTTTTGTATTCCTGTTTCTAGGTATTTTATACTTTTTTTGGTTGTGTTGTTTGAAAATCCAAATGTTAAATCATTTGTTATTGTTATTGTGGGTATTTCATATATTTTTGCTGTAAATATTATGGAGTAGTGTGAGTCTGTTATTATTAGGTCTGGTTTGTATTTTTTTATTATTCGTGATTCTTTGTACATGCTTTTTATGAATTTGTATGATACTTCGTTTGCTTGTGTTGCTGTTTTTTTTATGTTTATTGATCCATTTTCACCTTTGAATTCTAGTTTTGGTAGTTTATATGGTTTATATCCATTTAGTTTTAAGTGTTCTAGTCCTGATCCATAGCTTGCAAATTGTATTTGGTGGTGTTGTTTTATTAGTTTTTTTGCTAGTGGTATATTTCTTGATGCATGTCCAGTTCCGATTCCACATGGTGTTATTAATATTTTCAATTTATTTTTATTCCCTTTTTTTATTAATAGATAATATGATAAAACTCTGAATTATTAAATAAAGAAACTTGAAAAAAGTCTTTTTGTCAATAAAATGAGTAAAATTTTCTAAAAAAGTGATTTGTTTGATACTTTAATATTTATTTATTGTTCTTTATTAATAACTTTTTAAGTAATACTAAATTTTTTAATAGTAATACTTTTATATGATTAATACCATAATTAGTAATACAAATAATTAGTGGAGGTGAAAATAGTGAATATATTAAAAGACGAAAAAGGTCAAGGTGCTGCAGAATACATATTATTATTCGGAGGAGTGATAGTAATTGCAATAGTAGCAATAAGCATTTATACTTCCTACTTCAAAGGTCAAACAACCATAAATTCAGAAACAGACATGGGAAATGTAAGAGCAAATATGACCTCAAAATTACCACAAACATAAAAAAAATAGGAGAATAATAAAAATGAAAAAAATAATAAAAAATAATCAAGCACAAGCAAGTACAGAACTAATCTTAATAATAGCCGCAACATTAATGATTGTCCTCATTACTGGAACATTTATCTACAATATTACAACTGAAATAACACAATCAATAAGCAATTTAATAAACAATAGTCAAAACACATTAATAAATAGATTATAAAAATAAAATATTTATTCTCTATAAAAGTCTTAACACCAACTAAATATAAAGAATAAATAAAAATTACTTTAATAAAAATTCATTTTTTATTATTCTCTTTTTATAATAAATAACCCTTTTGATCAATCTCACCTTTCCTAATACGAGTAGATGAAATAGGAATATTATCTTCAGCTAAAATCCATTCAATAACAACTATATCTAATAACTTAAGACCCTTTTTCTTCCTAATTTCATTAATTTTAATAGCAGAATCTTCAGTCTCATGACTTACTACAATTGCCTCAAGATCAACATCATCAATAGCAGTACCATAAGGATCATCAATAGCCTTAATTATATACTCTTTATCAAATTCTTTTATAATATCCCTTAAACGATTAATACGAACTTTACAAGGTTCAATATTATCACATTTTAAACTAGCAAAAGCATCTGAAGTAATACCAATTAATATATTATCAGATAATTCAAAAGCAGTTTTAATTAAAAATTCATGACCATTATGAAGCCTATCAAAAGTTCCACCAACAGCAATTTTATTATAATAATTCTTCAAAATTAAACAATCCCTCTTAAAAAAATAAATCTTAAATTTTTATACTATTAAATAATTTATAAATTATCATATATAAATAATAATATATAACAAAAAAGGATAAAATTAAGAAAACATGATACAAGAATATAACACCGTACAAAAGAATCCAAAAAAAGTAGAACTACGTTTTGCATCATGCTACCCTAATATATATAAAAGTGCAATGTCATCACTAGGCTATCAAATAATATACGACTATCTAAATACAAGAGAAGATATTTACTGTGAAAGAGTAATATATCCACAAACTAAAAGTATAGAAACAAGAAGTTCTTTAAGAGTATTTGACATAGTTGGATTTTCATTACAATATGAAGAAGATTATCTTAAAATGGTTGACATGCTAAAACGATCAAATATTCCATTAAAAAAAGAAGATAGAACAAAAGAAGATCCATTAATAATAGCAGGAGGACCTTGTGCAACATCAAATCCATTACCAATCTCAGAATTCATTGATTTATTTATGATAGGGGAAGCTGAATGCATACTAGATGATTTTATTGATGTATTTAAAGATACAAATAACCCACAAGCAGACATATATGACTTTTTAGAAATTCCCGGAATATATATACCAGGACATAAAGTAAAAATACAAAAAATTAAATCAATGGATAAAGCTTATAGACCAATATACCAAATAGTAACAAAAACAGATAATCCTAAGTACCAACCAGCATTTAAAGACTCATTCTTACTTGAAGTATCAAGAGGGTGTTCAAGAGGATGTAGATTTTGTATGGCAGGATGTATGTATAGACCCAGAAGAGAAACAAAACTTAAAGACCTAATTGAAATAGCTCATCAAACAAGACAAGTAACAGGAAAAAATAAAGTAGCATTAATTGGTGGAGCAGTATCAGACTACTCACAAATAGAAGATTTATGCCAACAATTATACGAAGATAACTTTAAAATAGCTACACCCTCTTTAAGAATAGAAACAGTAACACCTGAACTAATTGACATACTAAAAACATCAGGACTTAAAACAATAACATTAGCACCAGAATCAATACAAAAATTAAGATACTCTATGAATAAACCAATTACAGATTCAGATATAATAAATACAATAGACTATGCAATGCAACTAAAACTCAAAATAAAATTATACTTATTAATAGGAATTCCAAATGAAACAAAAGAAGATTTATTAGAACTAGTAAATTTTTTAAGAGAAATAATGGGACATTCAATAGGTTATAATCCAATAAAAACAAGTGTTAATCCATTAATACCTAAACCACACACCCCTCTCCAATGGACAAATTTTGATTATTTAGATTTAAGTGATAAAATGCAAAAATATGGTCCTAGATTAAAATATAAAACTAAAAATAATAATGTTAAAAAAGCTTTAATTCAATATATACTTTCTAATGGTGGAACAAATTTAAATAAGATTATGGCTATGGCTGATAAAATTCATTTTAAAGACTGGTATAAAATAGGTCAAAAACTTAATAAAGAAAAATTAAAACCATCTTATGAACTTCCATGGAAAGAAATAGATGTTGGAATAAAAACATCTTACTTAAAAAAAGAATCTGAAAAAATATTAAAGAATGAAATCACCCCTTGGTGTGAAACAAACAACTGTACCAATTGTGGATCATGTAAATAAATAAAGGAGAATAATAATATGAAAAATACTGCAGATAGAATCAAAGATATAAATTTATCAGAAATAAGAAAAATGTTTGAAAATGCATCACCTGATGCAATAAGCTTAGCAATAGGTGAACCTGATTTTGATACACCACCACATATAATAAACGCATTAAAAAAAGCATTAGATAATAAACAAACTCATTACGCACATAATAAAGGATTAATAGAATTAAGAGAAGCTATACAAAATAAACTAAAAAAAGATAACAACATAAAAACTGATTCTGAATCAATACTTGTAACAGTTGGAGCTAGTCAAGCATTATATAGTTCAATACAAGCACTAATAAATAAAGGTGATGAAGTAATTATACCTGATCCTGGATTTTTATCCTACCAAGCATGTGTCAAATTAGCAGAAGGAACACCAATATCAACAGATAGTACACCCGATAATAATTTTAATATAACAACAGATAAAATAGAAGATAAAATCACCCCTAAAACTAAAGCAATTGTATTAAATTCCCCATCAAATCCTACAGGAACAGTTATTAAAAAAGAAGATATAAAAGGAATTAGTGATTTAGCTACAGACAATGATTTATATATTATAACTGATGAAATATATGAAAATATTATTTATGATAAAAAACATTATAGTGTAGCTTCATTTACAGATAATGCAATAACCATTAATGGATTTTCCAAATCATATGCAATGACAGGATTAAGAATAGGATATCTTGCAGCACCACCTGAAATAACAGAAGATATATTAAAAGTTCACCAATATAACATTGCATCTGTTGATACTCCAACACAATATGCTGCATTAGAAGCTCTTAATGGATCACAACAATGTGTTATTGATATGGTAAATGAATTCAGAAAAAGAAGAGATTATGTTGTTGAAAGATTGAATAATATGGGATTAACTTGTAAAATACCTGATGGAGCATTTTACATATTTTTAAAAGTAAAAAATACACAAGAATTCTTAAATAAAGCTTCAAAAGAAGGAGTTCTTGTTGTATCTGGAAAAGCATTTGGAAAAAATGCTGAAGATTATATAAGAATATCCTATGCAACAAGTATTGAAAATTTAAAAATAGCTATGGATAGACTTGAAAAAATAGTATAAAAAAATTTTTAATCCCAACTTTTGAGATTAGAAACTATTTCTTTTAATATTTGGAGAATAGTAGATAATAACTTAAGAATATCATTAAGAGTATCTATTTCTTTTTGATATAATTCAACTAATGGAAGACAACTTGTAAAAAAGTCACTATCAAGATATTGTGATCTAAAAAATTTTTGAGTTTTTAATGTTTCTTTTAGTTGTTTATCTTTTTTTAACTTAAAATTATTTAATACATTAATTTCTGTTATTGCATCTTCTTTTATATTTAAATAACTTTGAAATACTTCATTAATATTACGTCTAAAATAAGGTCCAAGATCTTCTTTAGATACATTGAAATCATTCATACTTTCTTCTAAGAATTCATCTAATTCTTTTAAAAAACGAGAATACCCTTTATTTGATCTTTCAAGTTCTTTTAACTCTTCATCCAATTTTTTAATATTTTTTTCTTCTTTAACACAACGACTTTTTATTTCTTTTTCTGCTTTTTCTATAAAACTTGTTTTTTCATTATTTGTATCAACCATTTTCAATAAATTCCTCATAGTTTTATTAAATAATATCTTTAATAAAAATATTTTAAAAAAAAGAAAGATAATTTAATAATTTATTAAACGCCGAGGCCGGGATTCGAACCCGGGTGGTCGAAAGACCAGTGGATTAGCAGTCCACCGCCGTACCAGGCTGGGCCACCTCGACAAAAACTGATTTATAATTAAAATTAGTAATATTATTTTTAAGTTTATACTATTATATAAGCTGTTACTTATTTTTATACCTTTTGGTTTAATAATATTTTTTTTAACAGGCACATTCAAAGGTGGACATACATTATGAAAATAAATGATCTAACTCCATAACTCCACCCCGTTGATCCACAAGCATTGGCTCTCCAAAACAGAGCTGCTTCTTTCCAGACCTGACCCATTCAATTAGTTAAAATAGTTTACTTTAACCCTACAGTTAAAACTCTACTACGACCAATCCTGCGGGACGGAACTTCGACATTATGTTATTAGGTTTATAGACACGCAATATGCCTCCCAATGAACTTCGATTATACCATATAGAGGATTTGTATTTACAAGAGACCACTAACCTCCCAACCTAGCCTATTTAATACATTACTTTTTCATAATTAATAAAAGTTTTCATTTCACTTTGTCAACATAAAATTTTTAGAAGTAAAATAAATTCTTAATTTTTATTTATTTTA
>JAUNXU010000039.1 GCA_030539615.1 Methanobacteriaceae archaeon
TAACCTTTGAAAATAATGTTATCAATGGAAAAAATGGTGCTGCCATTAGTTCTGATGGTTCTTCAAATTTAATACTAGTAAGAAATTGTATTTTCAAAAATAATACAGCTTCAAATAATTATGCAGGAGATATTTATTTATCTAATGGAAATTTAATTATTATAAATTCTAGTTTCATAAATAGTTCTGCTAAGCAGGGTGGAAATATATTCATGTATACAGGATTAAATAATTTAACGATTACAAATACCAGTTTCATAAATAGTTCTGCTAGTGGTAATGGTGGAAATATTTATTTAAGAATGCTTGATAATGTAATTATTATAAATTCTTCATTTGAAAATAATTTTGCCAGTGGTAATGGTGGAAATATTTTTGTAGAAGGTCTTGGGCAGTCTAATTATTATAATTTAAAGGTTATTAATAGTACTTTTAAAAACAATACAAGTCCTAATGGTGGTGGGTGTATGAACTTAGGAAGTTTAGGTATTTTAGAAGTTACAAACTCTTCATTTGAAAATAATAGGGCTAATAATTTAGGGGGATGTATTTATGTAAGACAAAATATTTTAAGTAATATATATAATTGTAATTTCACTAATAACTATGCTAATGAAGGTTCTGCTCTTTATTTATATACAACCAATGTTACTAATTGTAATTTTATTAATAATATTGGAAATGGTTCTGGAGTTATAAAACTTTATCATAATTATACAGCTAATATATTTAATTGTAATTTCACTAATAATACTGGTGAACGTGGTGCTGGAATACATGTTTTTCGTCCAGGTAGTGATGTAACAGATAATCCATTAGTAGTTATTAATTGTACTTTCAGAAATAATTATGCAGGATCATATGGTGGTGCTATTTATGGTGCTTCTAATACAACATTGATAAATGTAACTTTTATTAATAATCACTCTAATGGTGCTGCTGGTGCATTTAACTTAGCAATATATTCATTAGTAAATGTTACTAATTGTACTTTTTTAGGAAACTATGTTAATGGAACAAAAATACCTTATACTCTTACTGGTGGTGGAGCTATAGGAGCAGACACAGGTTCAATATTAAATGTTTATAATTCAGAATTTAAAGATAATTATTGTTTAACTAATAATACATCTTTTGCATTTGATGGTGGGGCAATAACAGTAGCAGCAAATTCTAAAGTAAATGTTTATGATTGTAATTTCACTAATAATTGTGCTAATTCCACTAATGGTGGAGGTTCTATTTTTGTTGGTGCTGGTGGATCTTTTTATGGTCTGAATTCATCATTTAATAATGGCAGTGTTTCTAAAAATGGTGGTGCTTTGTTTATTAATGGTATTACAACTATTATTGATTGTAATTTTACAAATAATAATGCTGTTGTATCTGGTGGTGCTGTATTTGTTAGAGGAAATTTCACATCAAATGGTAGTTATTATGAGAATAATTCTGCAAATATTGATGGTGGAGCAACATATGTAAATGGTAATGGTATTATTACTTCATATAATAATACATTTATTAATAATAGTGCAACAAATGGTGGAGCTGTTTATGGATCAGTAAATTCTACATTTAATGATGAATTATCTGAATTTATGGATAATAAAGCAATTACAAATGATACATCAAATGGTACAGGTGGAGCAATATATTCTCATGATGATGTAACAACTAATAAAACAGTATTTATTAATAATACTGCTCATGATGCTGGAGCAATAGCAAGTACTGGTAACTGTTTATTATTAAATAATATATTATATAATAATAGTGCAATGTTTAATGGGGGAGCTATAGTAAACAACGGATTATTAGTTCTAATAAACAATAATTTTACAAGTAACACTGCAGTAAATCAAGCAGGAGCTATAGAAAATTATGGAACATTAAATTCAACAAATAACATTTTCTTTAATAATAGTGCAACATATGCTGGAGCAATAAATATTCAAAATAATATTTCAACTAATTATGTTCATTTATTAAATAGTACTTTTGACTCTAATCAAGCAACAATTGCAGGAGCTATACGTCTTCATGAAAACAATGTATTTATAACCAATTGTATATTTAAAAATAACCGTGCATTCAATGATACTTCATGTGTATGGATAGAATCCAATGGATTTGCTGGTGAAATAAACATTACAGGATCTAACTTTACAAATAACCATGTAGATGCAATATATTCAATATCATACAGTGAAAACAAAGAAGTATACGTAGCAGGGGCAATAAATATCATTAATAACACTCTAAATATTGACAGTTGTTTATTTGACACTAACAATGGTCATGCTGGAGGAGCATTAAAAATAGTAGAAAGTAATGTAACAGTAATAAACACTATATTTAACAATAATTTAGCAGAACTAGGTGGATCAATATTACTAGATGGAACAATCTATATAAACAATACTAATTTCACAAATAATGAAGCAATTATTGATGGTGGAGCAATAGTATCAGAAAATGGATATTTAAATACTAACAATAGTGTATTCATAAATAATACTGCAAAACACATAGGAGCTATATCAAATACAGGAAATGCAACATTAAATAATACAATATTCATAAATAACACAGCAACAGGTACTACACTAGTAACATCTGATATTGGTGCAGGAGCAATTTACAACTATGGATCTATTGATATTGATTACTGTAACTTCTACAATAACACAGCAATAAATCTAGATGGAGGAACAGTATACACACGAGGGAATGATTTAACACATGCTACTATTAAAAATTCCAATTTCTATGGAAGTGTAGGTAGTAATGGGGGCGTAATTTTCAATAATGGTAGTGCACTATTTATAGATATTGTATTTATCACACAAGGAAATGCTACTACATCTGGGGGATTTGTTTACAATAACAAAGGATATTTAACCATTGACAGATCATACATCTCAGGAAACTATGCTAACAATAAAGGAGGGGCAATATTCACAGATGGTGGGAATTTAACATTGAATCAATGTTCAATCACGGATAATACAGTTGAAAAAGATACAGCAGGGGCAGTATATATAACCAATAAAGGAAATACTACAATAAACCTCTGTAGGATATTAGATAACAATGCAACAATCAGTACAGATATCTATGTAAATAATTCAGAAAACAATAACTTCAATGACAATTGGTGGGGAATAAACAATCCACAAAGTAATCCAACAAATCCACTAAACAAAACATTATTATACTGGACAACATGGAATAACAGAATAACATTAAACAATAGTCAAATAATAATCAATGAATGGTTAAATACAAAAATGGAAACAAATATCAATAGTACAAACAATAATATCCAAGTAACATTAACACTACTAAATAGTACTAACAATCAAACAGTAGAAAAATATGAACGAATAACACCAAAATCCACATATGTAAATGGAACTAGTATAACTAAAGAAGAAACATTAGTAAATGATACAACAAACAGTACTTATACATGGATAACTAATATAAACACACCAAGTATTAAAAAAATAGATTTAACCAATGTTGGAATAGTAGATTACCAAATATTAATAACAGATATACAAGCATCTACTATAACAGTAGAAAACACTACCATAAAAACAACAGATACATTAATAATCAAAGGAAACCTCACACTAACAAATAACACACCACTAGCAAATACTAATATAACATTAACAATAACACAAGGTTCTAATACATTCATAATAGTAAATATTACCACAGATGCTAATGGAACATTCATATACACTAACAATACACACAACTTAAAACCAGGAACATATAATATAACAGCAACATTTAATGGCTCAAATAATAACCCTGCAATATGGGCAAGCAACCAAACAGCAACACTAATAGTACAACCAGACATAATACTAAACAAAGAAGTAAACAATACACAACCATTAATAGGTGAGGAAGTAACATTTAAATTAACAATAACAAATAATGATAAAGATTCATTTTCTAATATCAATATCTCAGATAAACTAAACAGCACAGCATATCAATATATAAGTAGCAATGCTGATAATGGTCAGTATGATCCAATAACAGGAATTTGGACAATAAATACATTAAATAATAAAACAATAGCAACACTAAATATAACAGTAAAAATATTGGCAAGTGGAACACTAACTAATACAGTGCAAACAACAATACAAAACAATACATACATTAATAGTACTAATATAATTGTACCATATCATTACATAGAAATAGAAAATATTACAAGTTATCCTGGAGACATTATAAACATAACATGTATATTACATAGTAACATAAAACTAGATGCTTCTAATATAATATTTAAAATAAATGGTAAAACAATAAAAGATGCAAATATAACAATAAACAATAATACAATCACACTATACAACTATAAAATCAATGACAAATGGTTTGGAAATCAAAACTACACAACAACAGTAAAATACCAAATAAACACAACCAAAGAAATACTAGAAAGCAATGGAACATTAACCCTACTAAAAATACCAACAATTATTATAGTAGATCCAGTAACAAACATGCCTGGAGAATACATAAACTTAACAGCAACAGTAACTGAACTAAATAATAACACTACATTAACAAATGGAACAGTAATATTTAAAATCAATGAAAATACAATAAATGGAACAGTACATTTTATCAATGGAAAATTCACATTAGAATACAAAATACCAGCAAATTTCACATCAAACCACTACAAAATAACAGCAATATATGGAGAAAGTAACAAATATTTAAGTAGTACTAATAAATCATTATATACACTAATAAAACAACCTACAATAATAACAATTAATACTACACCAATTACACAAGGACAACCTGTAACAATAACAGCAACATTTAATGGATCAATAAATGGTATAAATGTATACAGTGGAAACACCGTAATAAAAATTAATGGAAAAACAATAACACCAAAAATAAATATAACTAATGGAACAATAATATACACATTACCATCAAACATAACACATATAAATTCAATTGAAGTAGTATATTCAGGAAATAATGCATTAGAACCAACACGAACCACATTAAAAATCAAATCAATCACTATGAAAAATCAAACATACTACAAAGGAGATAAAATCAACATAACATCAACATTAAACAATATAGGTGGAAACATCACAGATGCAAAAGTAATTTTCAAACTAAATGGTATAACACTAAAAGATACAGATATCATAATACAAGGAACACAAATAATACTCAAAGACTATACAATCAATGACACATGGCATCAAAATAAATATACAATAACAGTAAAATACCAACAAAAAGGAACAACACAAGTACTAACAACAAACGCAACATTGATATTACTAAATAAACCAACAGAAATACAAATAGAAAATATAGAAAATTACCATGGAACACAAGTACTAATACAAGGAAATGTAACATTAAACAATAGTCAACTAATAACATATCCTGGAGAAATAATACTAAAAATCAATGAAAACACATTAAAAGATGAAAACAATACCTCTATAAAAGTAAATGTAATAAATGGAACATTCAAATACAACTATACTATACCAACAAGTTTTAGAGATAACACATATAGATTATCACTAATATTCCAAGAAAACAACTATTATGCTCAAAGTAAAAATAATTCAACATTAACAATACTAAAACAAAATCCAATAGTAACACTAGAACCTATAACAGCAAGTCCTGGAGATAACATAACACTACACGTAAAAATAATAGAAAACATAACACAAGAACCAGTAATCGGAAAAATAGTATTTAAAATAGATGGAAAAACAATAACACCAAAAATAACACTAGAAAATGGAACAGCACAATTCAATTACACATTACCAAACAACATAAAACTAGGAACACACACAATTAACATGACATATAGTGGAAATAATGTGGTATATGATACAAGAACACAAACAACATTAACAATAAAACCTGTAGAGGAAATCATCTAAAGATTTTCTTTTTTTTCTTTTTTTTTCTGAAAAATATTTTCTTGATTACTAAGTTTAATGTTCTTTTTTTGTTTCAGTTTCAGAGTTTTTTTTTCAATTTAATAAAACAATATTAACTTATTTTAAATTTAAGACATATCTATAATTACTATTTATTTTCAAAATTTTGATAATAAAAAGAGGTATTAAAAGAAATAATGAGATAATTCTTTTTTATTCATTGTTTTCTTTTTTTGATTTGGTAAATAAGGAGAGTATGAATGCAATTATTGCAATTATTGATGCTATTTCAAATGAAAAGTTTACTCCTGATACTAATGCTACGATTTGATCTGGTACTGTTGGATTTATTATGTTTTCTAGGTAATTTATTTGTCCTATTGTCATTAGACTTACAAATAGTGATGATCCTATTGCTCCACCCATTTGTTGAAGTGATGTCATTATTGCTGAACCTGATGCATAATATTTTACAGGTAAATTTCCAAGTGTATGTGTTTGGTTTGCTGATACTAATAGGGCAGATCCAGAATAGAATATACATGTTAATATAACTATTGTGCTTAGTGTTGTTGTAATTGATAAATGTGTTAGTAATATTAATGATATTGCCATCATTAGAAGTCCTATGCTTACTATTAGTTTAGGACCTTGTTTATCATATATTTTACCTGATACTAATGATAGTATACAGTTTAATATTCCTCCAGGTAACATTACAAGACTTGCTACTAATGATGTTGTATGTAAAGCTGTTTGTAAGTACATTGGTAGAACTATTATTATTGCAAATATTATCATTATGTTTACAAGGTTTATTAATAATCCAATATTAAAAAATGAATATTTAAATACGTGTAAATCAAGTAATGGTGAATTTAATCTTAGTTGTCGTCTTATAAATAGTGCTATTGCTAATATGCCTATTATAACAGAAATTATATTGGTTGTGCATAATCCACTTATTCCAAATTCACTAAGTGTATATAATATTCCTCCAAATCCTATTATTACAAGAATTATTGATAGTACATCTAATTTTGAGTAATGTACTTTGTTAATATTTTGTAGAAATTTTAGTCCTATTATTGTTGATATTATAAATAGGATGAATATTAGTATAAAAAAGTTATGCCAATCAGTTATACTCATAAGACTACCCATTACTACTGGTGCTATCATTGGAGCTGCAAATACCACTAGACTTACAAGTCCCATTGTAATTCCTCTTTTTTCAGGTGAACTTAATATTAAAACACTGTTAAATAGTAATGGTACAATTATTCCTGTTCCTATTGCTTGAATTATTCGACCTATTATTAATACTACAAAGGTTGTTGAGATATAGGTTACAATTGTTCCTATTATTAGAAATAACATTGCTGTTATGAATAATTTTTTTGTTGTGAATCGTTCAATTAGATATGCACTTATTATGAATACTATTCCTGTTACAAATACAAATATTGTTGTAAGCCATTGAACTGTTGTAGCAGGTATGTTATATTCTATCATTATTGTTGGAAATGCTATGTTTAGTGCTGTTTCATTTAGCATTGATAAAAAACCTGCAAGTAAGAATACGAATAGTATTTTTTTAGCACTTTTTTTATTTATTTTTTCATCATTTGAATTTAAAACCATTTAATAAACTCCTGGACTTGGTCTTATTTTTTTTTAATTGGGTATTTTTTTATAGAAAAAGAAAAAATTACTAGACCAGTCTATATAATATATTTTATTAAAATAAAATAATAATAAAAAGAATTAATCATTTAAAATTTTTGGAATTATAGAAGCAATATCAAGTAAAGGTTGATCATCTTTTTTAGTTAAACTCATTAAAATTGCACCTTCAATCATTGATTCAATAATAGACCCTAAATATTTAGCTTTTTTACTTTCAAATCCACCATCAATTAATTTTTGAGTATAACACTTTTCCCATATATTAAATGTTTCTTTACAAGCTTCACGTAACTTTTCATTAGTGAAAACTGTTTCAAGTGCTATTAAATTAATAGAAATTTTTTTATTGCTTTTAAATGAAATAATACTATTGGATTTAATGTATGTTTCATCAACCATTTCTATAATAGAATTTTGAATAGCTTTGATTGGGTCATCAGTTTTATCTAGACGATTTTTAATGAGTTTTTCAACATAATCTCTTGTTAAAGTAATAGATTCTAAAGCTAATTGTTCTTTACCTTCTGGAAAATAGTAATATAATGATCCTTTAGGTGCATTACTTTCTTTTAAAATTTCATTAAGACCAGTAGCATGATAACCTTTCATTTGAAATAAAGTAGTAGCTGAATTTAGTATATTTTCTTTTTTATTATTATTTTTTTCCATAAAAAAAACCTTCTTAATATAGTGACCCGTCTATTACTACTATTTAAATAATTCATACTATAAAAAACTATCTAAATTATTATATATTACTAATACAATATCTTAATAAAGAAAAGGAAGATAATTTATGCCATTAAAAATAACAAATCCAGAAGTATTACCACAAACACCTGGTGTATATATAATGCACAATAATGAAGATAAAATAATATACATTGGAAAAGCTAAAAAGTTACGAAATAGAGTTAAAAGTTATTTTAAAGATAAATTAGATTCTCCAAAAACTGAAGTGTTAATGACTAGATTTAGTTACTTAGAATATGTGGAAACTGAAACTGAAAAAGAAGCATTGATTTTAGAAGCAAATCTAATAAAAAAATATAAACCTCAATACAATATACAACTAAAAGATGGAAGATCATATCCATATATAAAAATAAATTATGAAAAATATCCTAGATTACAAATAGCATACAAAATAAATAACAAAAAAGCTAAATATTATGGACCATATACTGATGTAACTCGTGCTAGACAATTAATAGATTATTTAAATAAAACATTTCAATTAAGAACATGCAAAAACATGGATGGACCTTGTTTAAATTATCAAATAAAACAATGCAGTGCACCATGTAAACCTTATATAACACAAAAAGAGTATAAAAATAATGTGAAAAATATAGAAAAAGTATTAGAAGGTAAGCATGATCAATTAATTACAAAATTAGAAAAAGAAATGAAATTATTAGCTGATAAACAAAGATATGAAGAAGCAAGAATAATAAGAGATCAAATAGATTCATTAAAAATAACAAAAGAAAAACAAAAGATACAAATAACACAAGATATGCGAGAAGATATTATTGCATTTACAAGAACAAAAAATAAAGCTACAGTAGTTGTAATTTCATTAGTTAAAGGAGTAACTCAAAAACCAGAGGATTTAACATTGACTGGAGTACATTTAAATAATACTACAGAGATTTTAACTGAATTTGTTAAACAGTATTATAATGATAAACCAGCTCCTACAAAAATTATTATACCTGAAAAAATTAATGATAAAAAATTAATAACTGATTGGTTAGAAGAAAAACAGAACCATCCTGTTATAATAACCACTCCTGAAGAAACAATTGATGAAAAATTAGTAAAAATGGCAAAAAACCAGTCAAAATTAATTTTAAATCAAGAAAAAGATATTGATGAAAAACCATTATTAGTTTTAAAACAGTATCTTAATTTACCTAAATTACCATATCATATTGAAGCTTTTGATATAAGTAATATATCTGGTATACATGCTGTAGCATCAATGGTTGTATTTGAAGATGGTAAACCAAATAAAAAAAAGTATCGTCGTTTTAAGATGAAAACTCCTGGACCAAATGATTTTGCAATGATGAAAGAAGTGTTAACAAGAAGATACTCTCATATTTCACCATTATTTAATGAAGAAAAAACAGATGATTCAATATATGATGTGCCCGATTTAATACTTATTGATGGAGGTAAAGGTCAACTTGGAATGGCAGTAGAAGTATTAAATGAATTAGGTTTAACATCTATTCCTGCAGTGGGAATAGCAAAGAAATTTGAAGAATTATTTGTACCATATAGATCTGATCCTATAATAATACCTAGACAATCAAAGGCATTACATATTCTTGAATTTGTACGTGATGAATCACATAGATTTGCAATAACATACCATAGAACATTAAGAAAAAATGCATTTACAAAATCAATATTAGATACAATACCTGGTATTGGAAAAAAACGAAAACAAGCATTATTAACACATTTTAAAAATATGGATAATATATATGATGCTACAATTGATGAATTAAAAGAAGTAAAATCAATAACAAATCCATTAGCAGAAACTATATATGAAACATTAAAAAAAGATAAAAAAGAAAAAAATTTAGTTAGAAATTCTTTTAAGTAATTCAAGAATTATTTTAACAGTATCTTCAACATCTTTAACATTAACCATACTTATAGGTGTATGGATATATCTTGCAGCACTAGAAAGTAATCCAGTATTAATTCCTTCTCTTATAACACGAATTTCAGCAGCATCAGTTGTTCCACCATCACCAACTTCTAATTGATAATCTACACCAGCAGCTTTTGCTGAATCAGTTAATAATTTTTTCATATATCTTGAAGTTATTAATCCTCTTCCACTAGCATCAGCTAATGCAATAACAGGACCTGCTCCAGCTTTTGCATCTGCTTCTTCTTCTTTTACTCCAGGATGATCTCCTGCTATAGTAACATCAAGAGCTATTCCATAATCAGGATTAAGTTTATAAGTTGAAGTAATTGCTCCTTTAAGACCTACTTCTTCTTGAACAGTTCCCACACCATAAATAGTTGCATCAGTTTCTGCTTGTTTCATAACTTCTATCATTACTGCACAACCAACTCTGTTATCTAATGCTTTTCCCATTACAAGATCATTTGGATATTCTCTGAATTCTTGATGGAACGCTATTGGATCTCCAATTGTAACCATTTTTTCTGCTTCTTCTTTGTCTTTTGCTCCAATATCAATAAACATATCAGTATATGGTATTACTTTGTTTCTTTCTGATGGTTTAGTAATGTGTGGTGGTTTAGATCCGATTACTCCAGGTATATCTCCATTTTCGGTTTCAACAAATACTTCTTGGTTTAATAACATTTGATCATTTATTCCACCAATTTTAACAAATCGTAAAAATCCTTCTTGATCAATGTAACTTACCATAAGACCAATTTCATCCATGTGGGAAGCAAACATTATACTAGGTTGATCTGGTTTTCCTTTTTTAGTTGCTATTAAGTTTCCCATTACATCAGTTTCTATTTCATCTGCATGATCTTTTAGTTCTTCTTTTATTAAATCACGTACTTTGTCTTCAAATCCTGATATTCCAGGGGTTTCTGATAATTTTTTTAATAATGTTTTCATTGTATTTTCTAACCTTCTTTATGTTTTTTATATTTTTTATTATATTTTTTAAAATATATATTATATATCTTTTTTATATATGTGGTATGTTTGTATATTTTGCTATTTCTTCATCATCAGTAACAATATCATCAATATTTAATTGATGAATATTATCATGTCCTGTAATTTTAGCAAATGTTTTTAATTCTTCTTGTGTTGCTTGTAAATAATTAGCAAGTCTTGCAGTACTAGCATTTTGATCAAAGCGATCAATTAATTCTTTTTTCTGTGTTGCTATTCCTATTGGACATTCTCCAGTTCCACAAATTCTATATTGTTGACAAGCTGTTGCAATTAATCCTGCAGTTGCTATAGCTATTGCATCAGCTCCCATTGCAATTGCTTTTGCAAAGTCTGATGATACTCTAAGACCACCTGTTATTATTAAATCAATATCACTTTTATGTTCATTTAAATATTTTCTTGCACGATATAATGCATATATTGTTGGTATAGTAGAAGCATCTCTTAATAATAATGGACTAGATCCTGTTGCTCCACCTCTACCATCAATTGTTATAAAATCAGGTTTAGCATAAATTATATATTCAAGATCTTGTTCTATTCTTCCAGCAGCTATTTTTATTCCTATTGGTCTTCCTTCAGATTCTTTTCTTAACTTGTCAACTAATTTCTTAAGATCTTCTTTGGTTTTAAGTTCAGAAAATGTTGATGGACTTTGTATTTCTTCTCCTTCCTTTTTACCTCTGATTTTTGCAATTTCTTTTGTAACTTTTTCTCCAGGTAAATGTCCACCCATTCCAGGTTTTGTACCTTGTCCTATTTTTATTTCTATTGCATCAGATGTTTTAAGATTATTAGGTGTTACAGAGTATTTATTTGGAACATATTCAAATATATATTTGTGTGCTGCTTCTTTTTCTTCAGGTAATATTCCTCCTTCTCCACTACACATTGCTGTTTTATTTATTGCTGTTGCTTTACTCATACTTATTTTAGATTCTTTAGATAATGCTCCATAAGACATATGTGATATGAATATAGGTTGGCTTATTATCATTGGTTTTTTTGCATTTTTTCCAATAATTGTTTCTGTTGTAACTTCTGCATCATAAACTAGTGGTGGTGGATTTAATTGATTTCCTAATAAAAGTATATTATCCCATGAAGGTAATTTTAATTTTGTCCCCATAGAAGAAGATGCTGGTTTTCCAGTTATTGATATTTGGTGGATTGTATCCATGTGTCTATTTTTACTATCAGTTCTTGCAAATTTTTGAGGATAACTTAAATTAGTTTCTTTTGTTTCTTGTGGTGTTGAATCAGGATTATCCTGTCTTTCTTCATCTTCTATTATTTCTTCAAATTGATCCACAGTTTGTCCACATACAGGACATTCTTTAAGATCTTTTAAAAGTATTCCTGTTGCTTCTTCATCATGAATATAGCCACAGATATTGCATCGGTATTTCATTTTTTGTTTATTACTCCTTTAATTATTATTTTTTCTTTTTTTGTTATTGTGTATTATGAAATTGTTTTCTTATATCTTTAATGGTAAATAGTATTATAAATTAAGAATTTTAAAATTTGATCTATGAATATTATTATCTTTTATTTTTAAGTTATACTCTTTTTAAATACTTAATGTCTAATGTTACATTTTATTAGTTTTGATATTAATTTTAATAAAAAATCAACTAAATAATATTGTTATTAAGTACAATTTTAAATATAAATTAATATAAACTATAATCAGAGAAAAAATAGATGAATAATTTTATTTTTTCCATATAAATATTTAAAAGATTTAATTAGTTTTTAAAAAATTATTAATCAAATAATAACTATATATTATTTATTTTTTAAAAGCTAAAATTTTATAAAAAAATGGGGGAAGTTTATGAATAATAAAAATATATTATTAATCGTAACATCACTCTTAATAATAATAAGTTTAAGTACACTTTCAGCAACCAACATAGATAGTTTTGATAACACAACACAAGATATAACAACACAAAACACAAACACAATACAAGATACAAATAAGTTAGAAAGTCTAAAAACAGAAGAAACAAGCGTAAATCAAAATATTACAACAAAAAAAGTAACTACTCAAAATACAAATAAGATTGAAAGTATACCAAATAGTGAAAATAAAAAAATAAATACAAGTACAAATTTAAAAATAAATCAAAAAGAGAATACTTTAAATATACAAACAACAGTAAATGATCAAAATAATCAAACTGTCTCTACAGGTAAAATGGTTGTTAAATTTAATGGAAAAACATATAATTCGTTTAATATAACTAATACTACAGCAAATACTAATTTTATAATTCCACAATCATGGGCTGGTCAAAAAATAAATCTAAGTATAATTTATGGAGAAAATAATCAATATAATTCCAATCAAATAAATACAACTATTCAATTAAATAAATTTGAAATTCCACCAATTAATATAACTGAACTAGAAGATTCAGATTGTTGTTCAGTTGTAGTACACATTTCAAATAATGAAACAGTATCTTGTCATAGACGAGATTCAGGTTATGAAAGAACTATTGATATTACTACAGGCGAATGGTTTAACACTACAATTGTTAGACAATCAAAAGTAGTAGGTGGTTTATTTACACATTCTATTATTACAGAAAGTGGATGGATAGTAGGTTTTGGTGGTCTTGATCTTACATATGATCTTGAAATGCTTGCAGGTGAAATGATTTCTAAAAATATTATATCTGAAGAATACATGAGCAAAGCTTATGAATTAGAAAAAACTGTTAGAGGTCATTTTGTAATTAAAGCACCTGATGGAAGAATAGGTGTTGCAATATTTAGAGGTAAAGGTATGTATTTTGTTTCAAAATTATCTGAAGGAGAATATGTATGTGTTCCAAATAATATTGATTATTATCAAAGAGGAAATTATTCTACTTATGATGCAGATCCAATAAATGCAACAATAAAAATTGCAGGATCAGACAAATATGGTCTTTATAGAAGAGATATAGTAACATATCATCAATATTATACAAATACTTCTAAAAGAGTAGTAGATGCCTATGTAACAAATGATGATGGAAAATATGTAAATAGATCTTGTGCAAACATGACAGATCCGATTAATATATATGGTGAAATAATACCAGTATCAGATATTCCACCTTTACCTGATAAATTATATTTTAAAACTTTTGAATTTCCTCAAAATAATAATAGAACCAACTCCAGTATAAAACTTAATATAACTTATGGAACTAATCATTCAGTTCTTGTAACACCAATAATAACTCCTAATACAACAAAAGGATCAGTTACATATTATCTTGATCCTGGACAACAAGCAATAAAACTTTATAATGAAACTTTCTTATTAACTAATTTAACTCTTGGAAAACATGAAATAACAGCATTATACACAGGAGATGATAATGCAAATAGAAGTTTAACTAGTACTACTATCTATATTAGAGAAGAAACTGTTACAGTTATGGATAATTATGTAAATAATCCAGGACAACTATTAATATTAAATGCAACAGTAACATCATTAGAAAGTAATAAAACAGTTAATGGTAGTGTAATATTTAAAATAAATGGTAAAACAATCATAACAACAACATTAATAAATGGGATAGCAACATACAATTACCTTCTATCAGACGACTTCAGTGCTAAAAACTATACAATAACAGCAAAATATAACGGTACTGACAGTTTTAAAACTTCAACAATCAACAGTACATTAACACTAAACAAAATAGAAACAAATATAATTCTAGAAAATACTAAAATAGTTAAAGGCGATTTAGCAATATTTACTGCAACAATATGTGATGAATATGGACGTTTAATTAAAGAAGGAATAGTTGAATTTAAAATTAATGGTAAAACATTACCAAATAAAATTGCTATAGTAAATGGAATAGCAAAATATACATATGATATACCAGAAGATTTCAGTACTAAAAATTATACAATAACAGCAATCTATGCTGGAAATAATATGTATAATCAATCAAGAGTAAATGCAACATTAACAATATTAAAAGCAAATGCAAGTGTACAAGTATCAAAAGTATCAGGATATGCTGGAACTACCGTACAATTAATAGCAAATGCAACGGATAAATTAGGAAATTTAATAAATAATGGAAAAATGATCTTCAAATTAAATGGTAAAACATTAAAAGATGAAAACAACAAAACAATTTATGTACAAGTTGTAAATGGACAAGCAATACTAAAATATACAATACCAGAAGATTTCAGTACTAAAAATTATACAATAACAGCAGTATTTACAGATAATAATTATAATAGAGCAGAAGCAAATAATACTCTAACAGTAAAAAGATCAGCATCAAAAATTACAACAAATCCTATAACAGTAATACAAGAAACAAACTTCAATGTAAATGCAGCAATAACAAGTGCCATAACACAATTACCAGCAATTGGAGGAAAAACAGGATTTAAAATTAATGGAAAAACAATAATAACTAATATATCAATTGGTTCAAGTGGATTATTAAATTACACAGTAACAAACAACACTTACAAAATAGGAACATACACATTAGAAATTATGTATAGTGGCGGAAAAAACACAGCTGGAACAAGAGTAAATACAACAATAACAATAACAAATAAAACACAAGAAATATATTAAAAAAGAGTAGTAATATTAAATTTATATTACCACTATCTTTTTTTAATTATACTTAATAAAATGAGAAATTCCAAATTCTCAAATAAATAAATTTAAACCTCTTTTTTTTATAAATTAAATAAAAATTAATCCTTGTTTTT
>JAUNXU010000040.1 GCA_030539615.1 Methanobacteriaceae archaeon
AGTTAAAGATACCTATAATAATTTAGTACCAAATGGTGCCGTACTTGTATATGAAGGAAGTACTCAAATTGGAACAGGAATAATATCAAATGGTATAACTTACATTAAACTAAATTTAGTTAGTGGAACACATTTAATTACAGTAAAATATAATGGTACAACTGAATATAAACCATCTAATGGAACTGCTTCAATAACAATAAATAAAATAGATACATCAATTGATACAATTGTAACAAGTAATTTAATTGGTAATTCAAGCATAAAAGTAACAGTTAAAGATACCTATAATAATTTAGTACCAAATGGTGCCGTACTTGTATATGAAAGTTCAAAACTTATTGGACAAGCAAATATATCTTCAGGTATATCAAATATTAATTTAAATTTAAATACAGGTAGTCACACAATTAAAGTAACATATAATGGTACAAGTAAATATAATACATCTAGCAGAACAACAAATATAATTGTTAATAAACTAAATACACAGTTAAATACAATTATAACCCATGATACTGTTGGTAATTCAAGTATACAAGTTCATGTAACTGATAGTAATAATAATAGTGTAGTAAATGGATTAGTACTTGTATATGAAGGTACAACAATTATAGGTCAATCAAATATAGAAAATGGAGTATGTGATATCAACTTAAGATTAACAAGTGGTAGTCACACAATTAAAGTAAAATATGAAGGAACTACTAAATATATTGGATCTGAAGGTACATTAACCATAAATCTAAATAAGATAGACACTACTCTTAAAACACAAATAATAAGTAGTACTGTTGAAAATACTAATATAAAAGTAACAGTCACAGATTATAACAATAATTTAGTCCCTAGTGGTGTAATATTTGTATATAAAGGAACTACTCAAATTGGAACAGGAATAATATCCAATGGTGTAACAAATATAAAACTAAACATAACAAGTGGTACTCATGATATTACAGTAAACTATAATGGAACAAGTACATACAGTAAAACAAGTGGAAAAACTTCAATAACAGTTAATAAACTAAGTACATCTATAGATACAAGTGTAACAAGTAGTATAATTGGTAATTCTAGTATAAGAGTAACTTTAAAAGATGAAAATGGTAATTTAGTAACAGGAGGTATGGTTACTGTATATGAAAAAAGTAATATTATAGGTACAGGTACAATAAATAATGGTATATCTGATATTAACCTTAATTTAAATATTGGAACCCATAATATCACTATCAAATATGGTGGAAGTGAAATATACAATACAATAGAAGGAACAACAATAATAACAATAACAAATATACCGATAAATAAATTAAATACTAATTTAAATACAGAATTAACAAACAATGTTGTTAGTACATCAACTATACAAGTAGAAATAATAGATATCAATGGTAATCCTGTAACAGAAGGTATAGTAAAAGTATATGAAGGATTAATACTCATAGGACAAGGAAGTGTATCTAATGGTGTATCTCATATTTTAATGGATATTTCATCTGGAACACATACAATTACTGTAAACTATGAAGGTACAGAAAAATATATTGGATCTTCAGGAAATCTTGATATAACCATTATTAAGTTAGATACTATAATAAATACATTAATAGAACATAATACATTAAATAATACAATTATACAAGTACAAGTAACCGATATTAATAGTAAACTTGTATCTAGTGGAACTGTAGAAGTATATGAAAATAATACTATTGTAGGATCAGCAACTATATCAAATGGAATAACCAATATTAAACTAAATTTAGGATTAGGTAACCATAATATCACTGTAAACTATACTGGAACAGATAAATATGGTCCATCTTCAGGTGAATTATCATTAAAAGTTACAAATACAGGTATAAAATCAGGAGTAGTTAATAATACAATAAACAATCAAATTATACAAGTTAATATAACTGATAATAACAACAATCCAATTAATAGTGGAATAATAAAAATATATGAAAATAATAATCTTATTAGTACAGTTAATGTAGTAAATGGAGTTACAAATATAAAATTAAATTTAACCTCAGGATATCATGATCTTTTAATAAATTATGATGGAAACGGTAAATATAATAATGCAACTACTAATTTACAATTAACAATAACAATACCAACTAATATAAATTGGTTATTAACTAAAAATCTTCAATTTAATTCAAATATAGAAATAAATATCACAGATATTAATAATCACTTTGTAAAAGAAGGTAAAGTACAATTATTAATTAGTGGAAATAATACAAAAAATATAAAAGTTAAAAATGTAACTAATGGTATTGTTGACATTGATTTAAATGATTTATTATATGGAAATTATACAATAGATATAGAATATATTGGAACAACCATTTATGATTCTTCTACAACATCTGGATCAATATATATTTATCCAAGTATATTAATGACTACTGAAGTAGTTCAAGATACACTTGGAAACTCAAGTATACAAGTTTATTTGATTTATAATGGAACTCAAATGGTACCATATGGTAATGTAAATGTATATAAATTAACTTCATCTATAGGTGCAGGTTCTGTTAATAATGGTATAACCGGTGTTATATCTTTGAATTTAACAAGTCCAGGAATACATAAAATCAAGGTAACTTATCCTAGAACAATTTATGGTTCAGTTGAAGGTGTATTAAATTTTAATGTTAATAGAATAAGTACTGGTATAAATACCGAAATATTAAGTAATACTGTTGGTAATGTTACAATAAAAGTTACAGTAAAAGATGTTTACTATAATAAAACAGGATTAAATGGTACTATAAAAGTATTTGAAGGTAATACATATCGTGGATCAGGAACACTTGTAAATGGATCAGCAATTATTAAAATACCTGGTTTAACAGCAACTAATCATACCTTGAAAATAGAATATAGTGGAAATACTGAATATTTAAATTCAACAGGAGAACTTAATCTTACAGTAGAAAAAATTAGTACTGGTTTAACAACATCTGTATTAAATAGTACAATTGGAAGTTCACGTATACAAGTTATTGTTAATGATTTATATAATAACAAAAAAGTATCTGTTGGAAACATATTGGTATTAGAAAATGGTAAAGTAATCGCAACAGGAAATATAACAAAAGGAGTATCTAAAATAAACTTAGATCTAACAGCTGGAAAACATACACTTGAAATAAGATATTTAGGAACCGGTTCATATGAACAATCAAATGGAACAGTAAATATAACAATAGCTAAAATAAGTACTGGTATAACAACTGTTATAACAAATAGTAGTATAAGATCAAGTGCAATAAAAGTAACTGTAATTGATGCTAATAAAAAATTAGTACCAACAGGTAATGTAATAGTATCAGAAAGTGGTAAAGTAATAACAATAGGAACAATATCTAATGGAATAGTAAATATAAAATTAGAAAATCTTACAGCAAGAACACATAAACTTGATATATTATATAATGGAACAAGTACTTATGCTCAATCAGGTGGATCAATAAACTTAACAGTAACAAAATTAGGTACTACATTAACAACAACAATTATAAATGATACAATAGATGGTGCAACAATACAAATAAGAATAACTGACATGTATGGTAAAAATGTAACTTCAGGTATAGTAGCAGTATTTGAAAATAATAAATTATTAAATCAACAAAAAGTAACTAATGGAATAATAACAGTTGCATTAAACAACAAACTAGCAAGTGGTAAACATACAATAAATATTCTATACAATGAAACAAATGTATATCTTAAATCAACAGGTTCAATAAATTTAACAGTATATAAACTAAATACAATAACATCATACATAATATTACATGATACTGTAAAAAATAATAGTTTAGAAATAGATGTCTTTGATATCTATGGAAGACCAGTAACAAATGGAATACTTTCCATAACAGAAAATGGTAAAATCATAGCAAAAACTACAATAACAAATGGAATATATGAAATCAAACTAAATTTAACAAAAGGAACACACTATCTTAACATAAATTATGCTGGATCAGATAAATACATAGCATCAAATAATTATCTAGCATTAAATGTTACAACAAAAGTAGAAACACAAATATCAACAACAATACTAAATAATACAGTAAATAATGCAACACTAAAAATAACAGTAAATGGAAATTCCAAACCAGTAACTAGTGGAACAATAACAATATATGAAAGTGGAAAAATAATAGGAAAAGGAACATTAACTAATGGAACAACAACAATAAAATTAAATCAAAAAATAAGTGGAAAACACATAATAACAATAAGTTACAGTGGAACAATGAATATATACAGTAAAACATCAAGTAGAATACAAATAAACCTTGAAAAATTAAATACTATAACTAAAGTAAATCCAATAATAGGAACATCAGGAAGTACAGTAACATTCCAAGCAAACATAACAGATGTCTTAGGTAAAATAGTAACAGAAGGAAGAGCAATATTTAAAATCAATGGAAATACATTAAAATACAGTGATGGAAGTACAATATATGTAAATGTTAAAGATGGAAAAGCACAATTAAAATACACATTACCATCATCTTGGACAAAAGGAACAGTGACAATACAATCAGTATATGGTGGAAGTGACACATATAACTCATCAAGAAGTGAAAAAGCAGCAGTGAAAGTAAACTTAAGAAATGCAACAATCACAATACAACAAACAATAACAGCAAAAGTAGGATACAATGTAACAATACAAGCTATAATAAAAGATACAAATACAAATCAATTATTAACAGGAAAAGTAGTGTTTAAAATCAATGGAATAACAATAAAAGACGCTAATGGAACACCAATAAAAGTAACAGTAGTAAATGGAAAAGCAACACTTAACTATACCATACCAACAGATTTCACAGGTAAAAAATACAAACTAACAACAATATTTGACAATCCAAACTATAAATTAGCAAAGACAAACTCAATTTTATCAATACAAAAAATGACAACACATATCCAATTAAACCCTACAATAGTAGCAACAACAGGAAAAATAACAACAATAACAGGAAAAATACTAAATGAATTCAATCAAACAGTACCTGGAACAAATAAATATGTATTTAAAATTGATGGAAAAACACTTAAAGATCAAAAAGGAAATCCAATATACTATAAAGCAACAAATGGAATAATAAATGCAAACATAACAATACCAACCGAATATAAAACAGGATACCACAACTTAACTATAGTAACTGGAGAAAGAGGAGGATATACCGAAGCAAGACTAACACAACAAATTTACATAAACTCAACTACCACACAAAAAACAGTGATAAAAGTATAAAAACAAAAAAATACTTTTAACAATTTTTTTCTCCTAATTTTTTCTTTTTTCTACTTTTTAACAAAATACATTAAATACTTCTAATTTTATATATATTAAACAATTAAAAAAATAATGAGTATAAATTTTAAAATAAGAGGAGGAATGTATCATGGTAAATGCTGAAGAACTAATTAATAAAAAATTATCAGAACGAAAAAAAGAATTTGAAAAAGCATTAGAAAAACAAAAAAAAGATCCAGAATATCTTTATGAAGAAGTTCAATCAATAGAAATATTAATTCGATTTGAAATATCTTTAATTCCACAAGATGAAGATACAGATATAATTGATGGATTATATATCTACATGGATGAAATTGGTAAAATAATTGATGTTGAATATTATATAAAAGTAGATGATGAAATAACAGTAACACCAGTAGATGATGAAACATTAGAACTAGTAACTGGACTATTTAAAGATGCTTTTACATTAGAAGTAGACTAAAAAATATAAATTCATTTTATAACCTCCATTAATATTTTAAAATTTATTTTTTTATAAAATATAATAATTTTCACAAAAAAAAGACTAAACAAGAGGAATCTAAGATAATGCAAATAGATGAAATAAGAAAACGAGAAAAAGCATTAAAAATCATTAATCAAAAAATAAAAAACGATCAAAAAAACAATTTAATAGATTTAACAGGACTAACTGGTGGATTTGAAGTAAATTCTGATGAAATGAAATTATTAGAAACATATGTAGGACCTGCAGTATTTGATGAAAAAATACAAGAAGTAGGAAAAAAACATTTATCTGGAGAAAAAATATTACCTGTAAACAGAACAACAGCAGGAATAGTAGCAACAATATTAACATTAGTTGCACCAAAAACTGAAATAATACACTTTTTACCTAAAAAACCAGCACATCCATCTATACCAAGAACTGCTAAACTTGTAAAAGCAGATTATGTGGAATATACTGATATTAATGAAATAAAAATCAATCCTAAAAAAACTAGTTTAGTAATAATAACTGGAACAACAATGGATTATGAAGTAATAGATGTTACTGATTTTAAACAAATAATAAAAAAAGCTAAAGAATTTAATGTCCCGGTCTTTGTTGATGATGCTTCAGGAGCAAGATTAAGAAGATCCATATATGATCAACCAACAGCCATAGATATGGGTGCAAATTTAGCTGTAACTAGTACTGATAAATTAATGGATGGTCCACGTGGCGGATTAATGGCAGGAGATAAAAAATTAATTGATCAAATAAAATTAACAGTAAATCAATATGGTTTAGAAGCACAAGCACCATTAGTTGCAGGAATGGTTAATGCTTTAAAAGCTTATAATCCTGAAAGAATAAGAACTGCTTTTAAACAAAAAGATGAATTATATATTAAACTAAACGAAGCTAATTTAAATCCTGAAAAAACACCTACTGGTTTCATGTTTAAAAAAGAAGATATTAAAAAAGAGATCTTAAAAAGAGATATACAAACAAGCATGTCTGATGATATTCTTGCAATAACTTATTCAATGTTATTATTAAAAAACTTTAATATTATCACTATTCCTGCATTAGGTATGCCTGAAGCATCTAGAACTATTCGTATTGATTGGTCATCTAAAGATTCTAATAAAATAAGTATGGATTATCTTATAAATAGTATTGTTGAAACTTTTAATATGCTTGAAACAATTTGTAAAAATAATAGTTTTGAAAAAATAGTATATTAATTAATGTATATAATCTAATAATTCTTTTAAAAAAAGAAATAAAGTAATAATAATCTTTATCGAGTTGGTTTCTGAATGATACATTCACCAGAAACTATTCTTTGAAGATTACCATTTCTACATTCAACAATTAAAGCTCCTTCTTTATCAATTCCTACAGCATCAGCATATATTGCACGTTTACCTGTATAAACTTTAACTCTGTTTCCTATAGTGCTGGACAATTTTCTCCATTCATTAACAATAAGTCCAAAGTTTCCTTTTTGGAATTCAAGATATAAATCTTCAAAAGTTTTAAAGAATGATTGTACAACTACTGCTCTTGAAATTTCTTCATTTAATTCTTCACTCATAGTTGTGGTTTGACTTTGTAAATGTTCAGGTAATGAACTTTTATCATTATTAATATCAATACCTACTCCAACAAGAACTCCTTCTAATGTATCATCTTCAATTATAGCTTCTGTTAATATACCACATATTTTTCTTGAATTTATAAGAATATCATTAGGCCATTTAATAGTGGCATCTAATCCAAAGTTTTCTCTTAATGATTTAGCTACAGCAACTCCAGCAACAAGTGTTAATCTAGGTGCATATTCAATCTCTATTTTTGGTCTTAAAATCATTGTAAGCCATAATCCACCCTTAGGTGATACCCATTCTCTTCCTTTTCGACTTTTACCAGCTTTTTGTGATTCAGCCACAATTATTGTTCCATCTTCTGCTCCATTTTTAAGAAAATCTGTTGCTATGGTATTTGTTGATTTAACTTCTTTATAAAAATGAATTGTTTTTCCAATTATTTCTGTTTCTAATTTTCGTTTAATTTCAAATGGTTCAAGAATATCTGGGGTATCTTTAAGTTTATAACCTTTTTCTGTTTTATTAATGATATATCCTTTTTTTTCTAGTTGTTCTATTGTTTCTTCTAGTTTACATTTGGTAATATCTAATTTTTTTATTAGTTCTTTTTCAGAATTATAATCATTTTCAATATTATTTAAAATTTTTTTTCTTATCATTTTACACCTAAATTTATTGGATTAAAGATCTTATATTAAAATAATTATTTTTTTTAACTGTTTTTTATATTTTAATTAAAGAATTTTTAATTATTAAAATAATAATTTTTATTATAATTTATTTATAGTTTTTATATTATATTACTTTATTTAATATTTTTTTTTATTTTAGATTAAAATTAATTTTTAACTATAAAAATGTATTAACTTTACCTATTTTAACTTTTTTAATTTTTCATGACTCTTTTTTATTTTTAAATAACAGAAAAAAATTTTAAAAGTTATTTTATAGCTAAATTCAGAAGATTATTAAAATAACTTTAATTTATATTTTTTAAATTTCAAAACTTAAATATTTAAGATCATATTTAAATCTATTAATTTATAAAAGTAATAATATAAATATAAAACATAGATTAAATTAATATTTTATAATTGTATTTGGAAAGAAAGATAATATTGAAACAAATACTTTTAGACTAAAAAACGTTGTTGGAGATGAATATGATATGGGTTTAAATAAAAATGTTAAAATTTGTAAAGTTTTAAGTGATCCACATCGTTTTGAAATAGTTACTATGATTTCTGGAACTGAAATGTGTGCATGTAAACTTCTTGAACATTTTAATATTACGCAACCAACTCTTTCACATCATATGAAGCAGTTAACTGATTGTGGGTTGGTTAATGTTAGAAAAGAAGGTAAATGGTCTTATTATTCTTTAAATAGTATTGTTTTAAATGAATTTAAAGAGTTTATTGGTAACCTACAACCAAAATTGTGATTATTTAACTTAATTCTTTTTTTTTAAAATATTTTCCTTATTATTATAAATTATTACTTATTATTTGGTTTTTTATGGATTTTTTATTATTTTTTAAGATATTTATTTTATTTATTTTTATATTGATATTTATCAATATGTTTATATACAAAAATACATAGATAATTATCTATGTAATAACTCATCGATATTCATCAATGTATTATTACAGTAATAAATGTATTAATATCAAAAAAATTTTCCATCTTTTAGAAAAGATGATAATACAGCAATTATTCTTGAAAATAGTAATATACCCGTATTTATAACAACAATATTTGAAATACCAATTAGTACTGATATATTTAGAATAATACCAACTGTATAAACAACATATATAAAAAAAACAGGATTAAAAACTATTATGGATTTTTTGATGGGTGTAACAGCATTATCCATACTATCAATAGTTCTATTAAAAAATGTAATTAAAAGTAAATTATTAATAAAGTATATTTTTAATTATGTACAATTTTTGATAAAATAACCAAAAAGTGATGTCATGAATTTATTTAGTAAAAAAGAAGGTTGTTGTTGTAACAACATATTAAATGAACAAATAAAAAAAATGGAAAAATATGAAGATTCTAATTTAATCATACTTGGCAATGATTATAATAAATGTAAAAAATTAGAAGAAAATACAAAAGAAGCTTTAATAGAGTTAAATTTAACTAAAGATATAAAAATTGATAGCATAAATGATCCATCATTAATAGCAATGTATGAGATTATAAATACTCCAGGACTTGTAATACAATCAAAAGTTGTATCTACTGGGACGATTTTAGATAAAGATAAAATAATTAAATTGATTGAAAAATACTATAAAAAATAATTAAATAAAAAAAGAAGATGATTACAGTGAGTGAAAGCAATATAAGTATTTTTGAAAAATATTTAACCATTTGGGTATTAATATGTATGTTAATAGGTATTTTTATTAGTCAATATATTCCAATAATACCTGAATTTTTAAATAAATTTGAATATGCTCAAATATCTATTCCTATGGCAATACTTATATGGATAATGATATATCCAATGATGTTAAAAATAGATTTTAATAGTATTAAAAATGTTAAAAACAATTTAAAAGGAATTGTATTAACATGGTGTGTTAATTGGTTAGTACAACCATTTACTATGTATTTAATATGTACAATATTTTTCTTTGTAATATACCAAGAATATTAGATCCAAATATGGCAACAGATTATCTTATTGGAGCAGTACTATTAGGAACTGCACCATGTACTGCAATGGTATTTGTATGGAGTGAATTAACAAAAGGAAATGGGGCATATACTCTTGTTCAAGTAGCAACTAATGATATAATTATTTTATTTGCATATATTCCTATTGTAACATATTTACTTGGAATATCAAACATAACTATACCCTATGATACATTAATAATGTCTGTAATTTTGTTTGTAGCAATACCTTTTATAGTAAGTATACTTACTAGAAGATATATTACTAATCATGAAAGTAAAGACTATTTAGAAAATAAATTTATACCTAAATTTAATAACATAACAACTATAGGTTTATTGTTAACATTAATATTTATTTTTTCATTTCAGGGAAATTTAATAATATCAAATCCACAAGATATAATTTTAATTGCAATACCATTTACAATCCAAATATTCTTAATATTTGTTATAGGTTATTTTAGTGCTAAATTAATTAAATTGCCACAAAATATTGCAGCTCCAGCATCAATGGTGGGAGCATCTAATTTTTTTGAATTAGCAGTAGCTATAGCAATAGCATTATATGGAATTGGAAGTCCAGTAGCATTAGCAACTACAGTAGGTGTACTAATTGAAGTTCCAATAATGTTAACATTAGTTAAAATTATTAATAAAACTAAAGATTGGTATAACTCAAACAATATTTATTAATATTTTTTTTCTTTTTTTAATAATATTAAATTATTCTTCTTTTTTTAAGTTAATATAAAATAATATTAAAAATAAAGTAACCATTCATAAAAACAATATTAAAATTATTATTAACTAAAAATTTTATTAGTAAATAGATCTTTTTTAAATCAACTATATAAAATCTAATTTTATAATTAATTGATATACACCAAATATAAAAATAAAAATTAAAACATGAATTAAACAATTATATAAAAACTTATAATTTAATTTTCATTTTTTAATTTGTTGATACTCTATAATCAACATTTCAATTTCTAAATTTAAATTAGAAAAATAATTATAATACATGAAACAAATTATAAACTAACTTTTAAAAAAATAAAGAGTTTTTATTTTATGTCTACTCAAAGCGAAGAAATATTAGAAAATGAATTAATTAATAAACTTGTTAATGAAGGATATCAACAAGTTGAAATTAATAATGAAAAAGAATTAATAACTAATTTTAAAAAACAATTAGAAAAAATAAATAAAACTACTTTCTCTAATGAAGAATTTGAAAAAATAATGCTTCATCTAGAAGGAGGTTCTGTTTTTGAAAAAGCTAAAAAACTTCGAGATAGATATGAACTTAATAGAAAAGAAGGTACAAAATATATTTGTTTTTTAAAAAAAAATTGGTGTAAAAACATATTTCAAGTAACTCACCAAATAACCATAGAAGGAAAATATAAAAACAGGTATGATGTTACAATATTAATTAATGGTCTTCCTTTAGTTCAAATTGAACTTAAAAAAAGAGGTATTGAACTTAAAAAAGCATTTAATCAAATTGAAAGATATCAACAACACTCATTCCATGGACTTTTTAATTATGTTCAAATATTTATCATTAGTAATGGAGTAAATACTAAATATTATGCAAATAATAGAAAATTAGGTTTTAAATATACCTTTTCTTGGAAAGATAAAAATAATCAAGATATTAACAGATTAGAAGAATTTGCAGATACTTTTTTAGAAAAATGTCATTTATCAAAAATGATAGTTAGATATATAGTTTTAAATGAATCAACAAAATCATTAATGATCCTAAGAGCTTATCAATATTATGCTGTTGAAGCAATTTTAGAAAAAGCACTCAATACTAAAAATAATGGTTATGTTTGGCATACTACAGGAAGTGGAAAAACATTAACTTCATTTAAAGTAGCACAAATCTTACAAGAAGAAGATACTATTGATAAAGTTATGTTTATTGTAGATAGAAAAGATCTTGATTACCAAACAACAAAAGAATTTAATAATATGTGTGATGGAGCTGTAGATGGAACAAATAATACAAAATCATTAATAAGACAACTTAAAGGGCAAAACAAACTTATAATCACAACAATTCAAAAATTAAATAATGCAATTAAAAATCATGAAAAAGGATTAGAAAAAGTTAAAAATAAAAAAATGATATTAATGTTTGATGAATGTCATAGAAGTCAATTTGGAGAAATGCACAATAATATAACTAACTATTTCAATAATATCCAATATTTTGGTTTTACAGGAACACCAATTTTTTCAATTAATTCAAATAATAATAAAACAACAAAAGATATATTTAAAAATGAATTACATTCATACTTAATAAAAGATGCAATACGTGATGATAATGTACTAGGATTCATGGTAGAATATATTGGAGTATATAAAAATAAAATAAAATATGATATAGAAGTAGAAGCTATTGATACAAAAGAAGTAATGGAAAATGAGAAAAGATTAAATAAAATTACAGATTATATTATTGAAAATCATTCTAATAAAACATATAATAAAGAATTTACTTCAATATTTGCTGTTAGTTCGATTGATGTTTTAAATAAATATTATGATTTATTTAAAAGTAAAAATCATGATTTAAAAATAGCTACAATTTATTCTTTTGATTCAAATGAGGATCCTGAAGGAAAAGAAATTCATTCAAGAGATAAATTAGAAGAACATATCAAAGATTATAATAATATGTTTGAAACTAATTTTTCAACAGATACATTTAATCAGTATTATGTAGATATATCTAAAAAATCAAAAGAGAAAAAGATAGACATATTACTTGTTGTAAACATGTTTCTTACTGGTTTTGATAATAAATATCTTAATACACTTTATGTTGATAAAAATCTTAATTATCATAATCTTATACAAGCATTTTCAAGAACAAATCGTATTCTTGATGAAAAAAAGAAACAAGGAAATATTATATGTTTTAGATATCTAAAAGAACAAGTCGATGATGCGGTTAGATTATATTCTGATGAAAATGCTCTTGACATAGTTCTCATGAAACCATATGAAGAATATGTAAATAATTTCAATGAAACTTCAGAAAAATTATATGAATTAGTTTCAAATCCAGATGATGTTAATAAATTACCTTCTGAAAAAGAAGAAAAAACATTTATACAAATATTTAGAGAATTACTAAGAATAATGACAAGATTAACTGTATTTACAGAATTTAACTTTAAAAATTTAAATATTCCAGAACAAGAATTTGAAGATTTTAGAAGTAAATATATTGATTTATATGATAAATATGTTAAAAATTCGACTAATAAAACATCTGTACTTGATGATATAGATTTTGAAATTGAATTAGTTCGAAGAGATAATATTAATGTAAGTTACATATTATCATTACTTAAAGAATTAGATTATTCAAGTCCAACATTTGTAAAAGATAAAGAATTTATTATTAATGCAATGGAAAATTCTGTTGATCTTAAAAGTAAAGCTTCACTTGTAGAAGAATTTATAAATCTAAATAGTGCAAAAGACAATATATCAACAGACACTGAAGAAGAATTTAATCAATATATTGGAAAAGAAAAAGAAAAATCAATTAATAATTTAATTAAAAAAGAAAATTTAGATCCAAAAATAACTAAAGATGTAATATATAATTATGAATTCAGTGGTAAAATAAAAAATGGTTCTATTAAACCCACATTAAAAGATAAATTAGGTATGAGGGAAAAACAAGAAAAATGTAAAATACTAAAAGATAATATTATTAACTTAGTAGATAAATTCACATGGTAATAAAATAAAATTATGGAGAATAATATATGTCAGAATATCAAAATAAATTAGAAAGTAAACTATGGGCAATAGCAGATGAACTTAGAGGAAATATGGATGCAAATGAATTCAAAAATTATATACTAGGATTTATTTTCTATAAATACCTCTCTGAAAAAATAGATCTTTATTTAAATCAAGAATTAACTAATGATGGATTAACATTTACTGAAGCTTATTCCAAAGAAGACTTTAAAGAAATTTTAAAAGAAGAATCAACAGAAAATTTAGGATATTTCTTAGAACCAGCATGTCTTTTCCAAAATGTAATTATCAAAGCTAAAAACAATGAATTTATACTAGATGATCTTGAAAGAGCAATGAAACGTATTGAAGATTCATCAGCAGGAAAAGAAAGTGCAGACGATTTTGAAAATCTATTTGAAGATGTAGATTTACAATCATCAAAATTAGGAAAAACAGTAGAAGACAAAAATAAATTAATATCAAAAATATTACTTCACTTATCAGAAATAGATTTTCAATTAGAAGATGAAGAAAAAGACATATTAGGTGATGCATATGAATATCTAATAAGTCAATTTGCATCAAGTGCAGGAAAAAAAGCTGGAGAATTTTATACACCACAAGAAGTATCAAAAATACTGGCAAAAATAACCACCATAGGAAAAACAAGACTAAAATCAGTATATGATCCAACATGTGGATCAGGATCACTTCTTCTTAGAGTAGCAAGAGAAGTAGAAAAAGTAAGTGACTTCTATGGTCAAGAATTAAATCAAACCACATACAACTTAGCACGAATGAACATGATATTACATAATGTACCCTTTGATGATTTTGATATTAAACAAGGAGACTCACTAGAAAAACCACAACATAAGAAAATGAGATTTGAAGCAATAGTAGCAAACCCACCATTTTCAGCAAAATGGAGTGCTGATAAAACATTTTTAGATGATGAACGATTTAGTGCATATGGAAAATTAGCACCTAAATCCAAAGCAGATTTTGCATTTGTTCAACACATGATACATCATCTAGACGAAAATGGAACAATGGGAATAGTATTACCACACGGAGTACTATTTAGAGGAGCTGCAGAAGGCACAATAAGAAAATATTTAATAAAAGATAAAAATTATCTTGATGCTGTTATTGGTTTACCTGCAAATATCTTTTATGGGACAAGTATTCCTACATGTATATTAATATTTAAAAAATGCAGAACAGAAGACAATGACATACTATTTATAGATGCAAGTAAAAACTTTGAAAAAGTTAAAAATCAAAATAAACTAAGAGAAGAAGATATAAATCAAATAGTAGACACATACCAAAATAGAAAAGAAATAGAAAAATATTCACACAAAGCAACATTAGAAGAAATAGAAGAAAACGATTACAACCTAAACATACCACGATACGTAGATACATTCGAAGAAGAAGAACCAATAGATCTAGAAGAAGTAACAAACAACCTAAAAAAAATCAATGAGGAAATGAAAAAAGTTGATGTTGAAATTGAAAAATACTGCAAAGAACTAGGAATAAAACCACCAATATTCAACGAGTAAAATAATGAAAAATAAAAACACACCTAAGTTAAGATTTCCAGAATTTACTGATGAATGGGAAAAAATTAAAGTTAAAGATTTGGGACAAGATAAAAATTCAGTGATTGCAGGACCATTTGGTTCTAATTTAAAAGTAGAGGATTATGTGGATGTGGGAATTCCTGTACTAAGAACTCAAAATATTGAACGAAATAATTTCATTAAAATGGGTATGGTATACACCTCTAAAGAAAAAGCATATGAATTAAAATATCATTCATATGTTCCTGGAGATATAGTATTTGCTAAGTTAGGTAACCCTATTGGAAAAACTTGTAGAATTCCATTTAACTTTGAAAAAGGTTTAGTTGTTGCAGATGTTGTTAGAATAAGACCCGATGTTCAAAAATATAGTTATGATTTTATCACATATTCTCTTAATTCCCCTATAATTGAAAAAGAAATAGTGATGGAAACAATAGGATCCACACGTCAAAGATTAAATCTTTCCCAAGTTAGAAATTTAAAATTTTCAATTTCTTCTTTAAAAGAACAAACCAAAATTGCTAAATTTTTATCTAAAGTAGATGAAAAAATAAACTCTTTAAATGAAAAATATGTTGAATTTTTGAATTTTAAGAAGTTTTTGATGCAGAATTTGTTCAC
>JAUNXU010000041.1 GCA_030539615.1 Methanobacteriaceae archaeon
CTTATAAGTTATAATATTAAGGAGTTTAAAAAGATGAATGAAATAGATCCCACAATAAAAGAAATAATAAATAGGTGTTATCCATACATCAAAGAATTTAATCCAGCTCAAAAAGCAGTAATTGAAACAGGATACTTAGAATCTAAAGATAATTATATTATAACAATACCAACAGCAAGTGGAAAAACCATATTAGGAATATTAGCTGCATTAAAAACATTATTAAATAATGGAAAAATTATATACGCAGTTCCACTTATTTCACTACAAAATGAAAAATACAAAGAATTTAAAATATTTGAACAATATGGATTTAAAGTAGGAAAACATCCACGAAATTGTGACATAGCAGTAATGGTCTTTGAATCATTTGATGCTCTAACTAGACACTCTCTAAATAGCACCCAAGATATAAACTTAATAATAATAGATGAATTCCATATGATAGGCGACTATTCAAGAGGACCTACAATAGAATGTGCAATAACCAGAATTAAAAAAATGAATAAAGGAACTAGACTAATAGCACTATCTGCAACACTTCAAAATATAGATGAAATAGCACAATGGTTAAATGCTAAAACAGTAACCCACGATTATAGACCAATACCATTACATAAAGAAATAATATCTGCAGAAGAATATAACACATCAAATAAAAACGATGTAATAGTACATTTTCTTAAAAAATCTATTGAAGAATCCACACAAATGTTAACTTTTGTATCAACAAGAAGATTTACAGAAACATTAGCTGATTACACTGCTAAAAAAATAAAAAATAAGATACCACCAGAAAAAAAAGAAATATATAAAGAAATAGCAACAAAAATACTAGAAATACCTCAAAATTCAGGATCACAACCAACACAAGTATGTTTTAATTTAGCAAAATGTATAGAAAATGGAATAGCTTTCCACCATGCAGGATTATTTGACAAACAAAAACAATTAATAGAAGAAGAATTCAAAAAGGGAAACCTTTTAATGATAACAGCTACACCTAGTTTAATGTATGGAGTAAATTTACCAAGTAAAAATGTAATTATAAGAGATTATACTAGATGGACAGATCAAGGACAAATAAACATACCTGTATTTGATTATGAACAAATGTCTGGAAGAGCAGGACGACCAGGATATGATACAGAGGGAAATAGTTATATTTTATCTAAAACTATAGATGAATCAATGTATCTAGATGAATATTATATTCATGGAGAAATTGAAATAACAAATTCAAAATTAATAGATAATGAAGATGCATTACTTAGACAAATTATAACACAAATATCATCTAATCAAGCAAATAATATTGAAACATTAATAGATTTCTTTAATGAAACATTTTATGGTTATCAAATAGCACATCCATTTAATAATATGGGTTTAGGACTATCTGATGAAATGATAAAATATGAAATAAGTAATGCTGTAGAATATTTAATACATAATCAAATAATAAGAGTAACACCTTCAGGATTACAAACAACACCTTTAGGACAATTAATATCAAAAAATAATTATGGAATAAAAACAGCAATTCTATTAAAAGAATACCATAATATTTCAGAAGAATTTAAACCAGCTCAATTAATTTATACAATTTGTAAAACAAAAGATATGCCATTAATTAATATAAAATTTAGAAAAAATAAAGAGCACATACAAGAAAGATTAAACGAAGAAGAAATATATACCAGTCAAATAACTAATAAAGAAGCAACAGCAGCAAGTTTATTAGAATGGATTGATGAACGTAAAGAAAATGAAATAGAAAATTATCTTAATGTATATGCAGCATCAACAAGAAGAGCAGCATATGAAGCCTCAAATCTAATAAGATTTTATCATGAAATGAGCGAAACATTAGGTGATTTTAAGAATATGGATCAAATAGAATCATTAAAAAGTAGGTTATATTATGGAATAAAAGAAGATTTAATTCCTATTGTAACAAGCATAAAACGATTAGGAAGACAAAAATCTAGAAAATTAGTGGATTTATTTGGAACAAATTTAAATAATATATCAAAAGAAGAACTTATGAAAGTTGATGGAATTGGAGATAAATTAGCTGACAATATAGTTAATCATTATCAAAAATGAGTAATTATGAAAGAAAATAACACCATAACAAAAAAAGAATTATTATTACAACTTCAAAAACAAGCCTTGAAAATTAATTTAGAAGAAATTAAGATATTATCATCTAGTTTTAACAAAGATCAAAAACATATTCCAGAAAATTATAAGAAAAAATACCAAGACACATACTTAAAACCATTTATCAAACGATTAAACAAATTAAAAAATGATCCTAATAATTATACAGGAAGTATTAATAAAACTAAATTAAAAAATACAATAAATAATTTAAAAAAATCTACAATTATTGATAAAATATACTTTATAACAACAGTTTATGCAACATTTATATTAGAAGAACCAATACATCCTGAAGGTACAATTTTTCCTGGAAAAAAACAAGTAGTCTATAAAAATAAAAAATATTATTGTCCAGTTAAAGAAAATCAAATACAAAATCCAAATGCAATATGTAAATATTGTATAGCTAAACAATCACTATAACTTCACTATTATATGTGTCATTTTACTTTAATGGATTCTGTATTTTTTATTTATACTTATATGTGGGTATAATATAAATAAGATTAGAAACTTTCGATTACATACAATCTCATAACCAAGTTTCTTAATCATATCTTTAGATCTTCTATAACTTATATATTGTGCTTAAATTTAAAACTATTCTTCTATCAAACTTAATAATATGAAAGTAAATTTGAAATTACTAATAATGCAATAAAAAAGAAAATAAAACATTAGAATAATAATAAAATTGATTAAAGAAAGAATTAAATGAAAGGGAAGTATTAAAGACAATAATAATATTAAAAACATTTAAAATAGTTAGATATTAACCCAATACATTATCAAGATAAATAAAAAACTATGCCAACGGTTCATATTTACTAGAAAAGAATAAACATAATTTTAATTTAGTTATCATCAAATAACGAAATTTAATATAAAAAAAATCCTATTTGTATATAAATACAAGTTAGTACTACTTATAATTAAATACATTTATTTAAAAATTAAAATAAAAAGTAATAAATAAAAAATTTATATAATTGTTAAACAATTTTTATTATAAATTGGTGTTAAAAATGGATATAGATGAAGAAACTTTTAAAAAACATATGGGAAACATTGATCAAAGCTTAAAAGATATGGAAAAATGGGAATATAAAAGTTCTCTTGAAAAAGCAACAATGAAAAAAAGAAGAAATATTGATAATAAATTAGAAGATAATGAAAATTTAAAAAAAGTTATATTCATGGAAGATAAACGAGATCCTAAATACATGAAAAAAATCAATAAAATTAATCATGAAATTGATATAGATTTATTTAAATTAGATGAAAAAGTAAGAAAAAATAATTCAAAAATTAGTAATGTTTATGAAAATAAAATAAAAAAATTAAATATTAAATAAAAAATTTATCCTCCACCACAAGCATCTTCACTCATACCAACATCAGCATATTTATTTTTGATTTTTTCTTCTAATTCTTCTGTAGATAATTTTTTATCAGTATTTTGACTTTTTCTTTTTGCATTAATAGTTACTTCTAGATATTGTGTGTTATACCATAATTTATCTAATTCACCACGATTCATTAATGCCCAAGATCCATTATCATCTATTTTTGTATCTAATACTTCACCATTAGTTCCTGTTTTAGTATATGTTACATATGTTCCAACATCAATATTTTTTCCATGCATATCTACTACTTCAGACATCTAATCATCTCCTATTATTTAAATTGTAATCATTTACTTTTATATATTTTTATAATATATTCTTTAATTCATGCTTAATTTCTCCTTTTCGTAATATTTTTGGAGAATTTCCTGTTAAATCAATAATTGTTGATGGTGTTTTATTACTTATTAAATCCATATCAAGATAAATATCAACATTATCTTTTAATTGTTTTTTTATTTCATGAATTGTTCTTCCTGTAATTTGTCCTGTAATATTTGCACTAGTACTAGTTATTGGAAATTCTTCTGCTAATTCTAATGCTATTCTATTATCAGGCATTCGAATACCTACTTTATTAGTATTTGAAGTTAATAATGGATGAATTTTATCTGTTTTTTTAAGTATTAATGTGTAAGGGCCAGGTAATAACTTTTTAACAATACTTTTTGTTTTAGTATCTATTTTTGTTATAGATTCTAATTGATCAATATTATTAACTGTTATTGACAATGGTTTATTAAATGGCCTTTGTTTTATATTATAAACTTTTTTTACAGCATTTAAATTAAATATATTTGCCCCAATACCATATATTGTATCTGTAGGATATACAACAATTTTACCTTCTTGTAATTGATTTATAACATGCTGTTTTGAATATCTTTTATCTGTTATTTTTATTATTTCTGTCAATTTTATCTCTTTTTATTCTTTGATTAAATAGTAATAATTATATATATTCTTATTATATAAATACAATATTATGCTTAATAAATTACGACCCGAAGCCAACAAGATTACAAACCAAATAGGCAGTAAAATTAATATCAACCCAAATATTATTACTATTACTGGTTTTTTAATTAGCCTTTTTGCATGTGTATTATATGCTAATAATTATATCATTCCTGGAGCAATATTTATAATTATTTCTGGAGGATTTGATATGTTAGATGGTGCAATTGCACGTAGTCAACAACGAAAAAGTCCATTTGGAGGATTTTTAGATTCAGTATGTGATAGATTTTCAGATGGAGTAATTATTATAGGTATATTATATAGTGGATATATTGACCCAATACTTGCTTGTTTAGCAATTATGGGATCTTTCACTGTTAGTTACACTCGTTCAAGAGCTGAAAATGCTGGTATTAACTGTACAGTAGGTATAGCAGAAAGAGCTGAACGTTTACTTATTATAGTTATTGGATCTTTTATATCTGCATTAACAGGATCTCATTTAATATTATACATAACAATAGTCATTTTAACAGTGCTTTCTTATATTACAGTACTTCAAAGAATGTATTATACATGGGCAAATCTAGAACCAAAACAAGTTGAAGAAATATTTAATGAAAAATAGAATACATTTCTATTTACATACTTTTTTTTAAATAATTATTTTTTTATAAATACAATTTTTTTATAACAAATTTTAATAAATGATAACATGAAAACTGAAGAACGAATAATAAAAAGTTTAGATATATTTGAAGTAAATATAAAAGAAATAGATGAACTTAATCTTGATAAAAGTCAAGAAGAAGTAAAAAACATGGCTAAAAGATATTATGAAGATACAAAATATTATATCAAACAAGATGATATTTTAACAGCATTTGCAGCAATTGAATATGCACACGGATTATTAGATGGATTAAGAATAATATATAACTTACTAAAAGATGATTAAAAATAGGAAAATAAAATGAAAGAATATAATACAATAATAATTGGAGGAGGACCTGCAGGAATAATAGCAAACATACTCCTAAAAAATGAGAATACAATCTTACTAGAACAAAATGATACTTTAGGAAAAAAATTACTCCTTACAGGAAATCAAAGATGTAATTTAACAAATCACAGTAATCTTAAAACATTTATAAAAAGCTTTAGAAAAGCAGGAAATTATTACAGACCTGCATTTAATAATTTTTTCATAGAAGATTTAATGAATTTAATAGAAGATAATGGATGTCCATTAAAAATAGAAGAAAATAATAGAGTATTTCCAAAATCAGATGATGCTAAATCAGTTCTAGATGCATTATATAAGAGTCTTGATAAAACTCATAAAAAATATAAATATAATGCTAAAGTAACTAATATAACTAAAAAAGAAGAAAAATATTTAGTAGAAATTAATAATTCTGAAGAACTTTTAACAAGGAACATATTAATAGCAACAGGTGGAACTGCTTATCCACATACAGGTTCAACTGGTGATGGATATAAATTTGCAGAAAAATTAGGCCATTCTATAACTAATAAAACATATGGATTAGCACCATTATACATAGAAGAAGATTGGATAACACAATTACAAGCAACAGTATTAGAAAATAAGAAAATACAAGTAAAAACACCTGAAAAACGAATTATAAATACTGAAGGAACAATATTATTTACTCATTTTGGATTATCAGGACCAACCATATTAAATATTAGTAGTCAAATAACAAAAGCACTAGAAACATGTGATAAAGTTACAATAGAAATAGAACTAGTAAAAACAGGATATGACCAACTTGACAAACAATTACAAAAAGACTTTGAAGAAAAGCCATTAATAGGATTAAAAAAATATTTACATAAATATTTACCACCAAGTATGATAGAATGTTTCTGTTATGATATACTAAAAATAGAGGATTACAAGATACTAAATCAAATAACAAAAAAAGAAAGACTTCTAATTAGAGACACATTAAAACGATTAACAGTAACAACAAAAAAAGTAGCAATAAATACAAGTATGGTAAGTTGTGGAGGAATATCTAGAAAAGAAATAAATCCTAATACATTAGAATCAAATATATCCCCAAATATATACTTTGCAGGAGAAATAATAGAAGGTTGTGGATTAAGTGGAGGATTTAATTTACAACAAGCATTTTCAACAGGAGCATTAGTTGCAAAAACAATAAATGAAAAACCATGATATATGTAAGCTATAATTTAAAACAATACCAAAAATATGCATATGATATTATAAAAAGTAAAGACAATGTAGTGGAATTAGGATGTCACATTGGTAATACCACAAAACAAATTTCAAGACTTGCTGAAGATGGAACAGTTTATGCATATGATAATAGTCCAGAAGCAGTAAAACCTATGCACAAATTACAAAAACATCAACAAAATATTATATTCCAAAAAAAAGATGTGCGAAATCCAGAAACATTAAATAATCAATTAAAATACAAAGATAAAATAAATACATTATGTATTGATCTAGGTGGAGGATATCATCCAGATACAGTCTTTAAAGTATTTTTTATATGGTCATCAATACTAAAACCTGAAAATACAATATTAAGAAATAATGGATTATTAGATTTCATACAAAATACCACTTATACTGAAAAAACAGGATCTCAAAAAGGATATTTAGAAACATCTGCAAAACATGTAACAACAAAAAGTTTAAATGAACTAAAAAAGTACTCAAATAAATTATAAAATTTGTTTATGTATTTATTATTATTTTATTTTTAACATATTTTCTTATTAAACATTATTAAATATTTAAAATATAAAAAACATAGATTATTAATTATATTTTAAAAAATAATAAGGAGATTATTTATGAATGAATTTGATGAAGTTATTTATCACCCTATAGGAGTTATTAATTCTAATTATACTATAAAAGAAGAAACCCCTAAATCTAGTAAAACTAATGATGATGAAGCAGAACTTATTGTTAATCCAGTTTATCTTGAAGCTATGAGTGATATTAAAGTTGGAAAAAAATATTTCATAATCTTTCACTTTCATAAGTCTGAAGGTTTTAAACAAACTGTACCAATATATGGTGATGGACCAATGACAGGACTTTTTTCAACCCATGCACCTTCTAGACCAAATTCTATTGGTTTATCAACTATAACTGTTAAAGAAGTTATTGGTAATATTATTAAATTTACTGGTGTTGATATGTTAGATGGAACACCAGTTTTAGATATTAAAAATTATACTCAATGAAATATACAATATAGATTCATCTTAAAAAATAAAGTAAAAAAATATACTAAAAGAAGCATATCCTAATAGAAGTTTGTAATCTTAAATTAATAAAGGAGAATTGAAGTTCATGGTTAAATTTAATTGTTTAATATGTAATGAGGACATTATCTATGAAAATGAAAGTAAAGATAGAATTTGTTATTTTTGTAAAAAAACTTTTAATTCACAGATGGTATGTAAAAAAGGACATTTTATCTGTGATGAATGTCATAGTTTAGATGCTTATAATATAATAACTAATTATTGTTTAAACACAGATAGTATTAATCCAATGGGAATAATATTAGATTTAATGAAACATCCTTCTATTAACATGCATGGACCTGAACACCATTATTTAGTTCCAGCTGCATTAATTACTGCTTATTCAAACAAGATTGATGGTAATTTAAGACCTTTATTAAATGAATGTCAAAAAAGATCTAAAAATATTTTAGGTGGTTTTTGTGGATATTATGGAGCATGTGGAGCTGCTATTGGTTGTGGTATTTATGCTAGTATTATCCAAAATTCTGGACCATTAGATAAAAAAGAATGGGGTTTATGTAATTTAATAACATCAAAAACTTTAGAATGTATCAGTCAAGATGGTGGTCCAAGATGTTGTAAACGAAATTCATTTCATGCAATAACAACAGCAATAAATTTTACTAAAGAATATTTTAATATTGACCTTAAAAAAGATATAACAATTAGTTGTAGTTATTCTAATATAAATAAAACTTGTTTAAAAGAAAAATGCCCTTATTTTAAGAAAGAAAATTAAAGAAGATATTTTTAACTTAAATATCTTCTATGTGATATTTTAACATTATTCTGATTTACCATTGCATAGTGCATAGTTGTATCTATTTGTACATGACCAAGTAATCTTTGTACTTGTTCAATTGGCATCCTTTATCTATTGCAGTAGTGGCCATTGTTCTTCTAAACTTGTGTGGGTGAATTTTTTTAATTTTAGAGTCTCTTCCTATTTTTCTTATTCTTGTTTCAATCCCATTAGTTGTTAAACGTGTGTAAGGCTTTTTTAAAGAGACAAGTAATGCTTCATTATCATCATTTCTTGAATTTAAATATTTTAATAAATGTATTTTTGTTTTTACATCAAAATATACTTCTCTTTCACTATTTCCTTTACCAAGAACTATGCATTCTCTTTCATTGAATTTTATATCCTCAATATTTAAGTTTACTAATTCACCTACTCGAATTCCTGTTGAATTTAATAATTCAACTAATGCTAAATCTCGTATGTTTTCACAATTATCTCTTAATATTTCAAAGTTTTCATCTGTTAATACTTCTTTTACTACTTTTCCAGTTTTGATTTTATGTATTCTTCTAACTGGATTTTTTAATATATAATATTCTTCTTCTAACCAACTAAAAAAGCTTGATAATATTCGTCTTATATTATCTATTGTAATTTTACTAGATTTTGTTTCTTCTTTATAGTTGGCTAAATAATTTCTTAAATCATCAGCTGTTATACTGTTAATTTTTTTATTAATTGTTTTTAGCATTTTTTCAAGGGTTGTTTTATAATAGGATAATGTTCTTTCAGAATATCCTTCTACTCTTTTTGCAGAAATAAAGTTCAGAAGTAGTATGTCATTGTTTTCAGATTCTTTATTATTTAAATCTTCCATAGGTACTATTTTAATATCTTTAAATAATTCTAAAAGAGTAGTATTTAATTTAATTAATTGTTTTTCATTTAAATATGGTTTCATATTAGTTTCAATATTATGTATAAATCTTGTTTTCATAAAAAAAATCACCTTGCATCTGATTTATTTATTATACTACCTGAATATCTTTATAAAATAATTCCAATAATAAAAAATAGATTTATTCAAGGGTATTTAAAATATTAATTTATTAAAGATGTATATTTTTTCAATAACATTACAATTATAAAATAAGAAAAATAATAACAATAGATTATTAATTAATAAGTTTCATAAAATATTTTCATATTGTTTTTTTACATGCTAATTCTTAGTTACTAGTAGTATTTTCTTGATATAATAACAATATTCATAAATAATATAAAATATATTTTTATACATGATAAAGAAATAATTTTTTTCATAACATTAACAAAATAAAAAAAAATATCAATCTAATAAAAAAAAATAATAAAAATTAAGCGAGGTTTATAAAAAAATGATTGGAAAGAAAATCAGAATAGAAAGAATAATTAATCGTAAAACAGGAAGATGTGTAATTGCTCCAATGGATCATGGTGTATCAATTGGTCCTGTACCTGGAATAATAAATATGACTGAAACTGTTGATGAAGTTGCTAATGGTGGAGCAAATGCAGTATTAATGCATAAAGGTATGGTTGATAATGGACATCGTGGATACGGTTTAGATATTGGATTAATTATTCATTTATCTGCAAGTACTGATTTATGTCCTGATCCAAATAATAAAGTACAAGTAACAAGTATTGAAAAAGCTATTAGAATCGGTGCTGATGCTGTATCAGTACATGTAAATTTAGGATCTGAAAAAGAACCAGAAATGTTAGAAAATCTTGGTATGGTTTCAGAAAAATGTGATCAATGGGGTATGCCTCTTCTTGCAATGATGTACCCTCGTGGAAAAAATATTACTGATGAACATGCTGTAGAAGTTGTAAGACAATCCGCTAGAGTAGGTGCTGAACTTGGTGCTGATATAGTAAAAACTAATTACACTGGTGATCCTGACACTTTTAAAGAAGTTGTTGAAGGTTGTCCAGTACCTGTTATCATAGCAGGTGGTCCTAAAATAAATACTACTAAAGAATTATTTGAAATGGTATATGATTCTGTTAGTGTTGGTGGAGCTGGTGTTGCAATAGGAAGAAATCTTTTCCAAGCAAAATCTCCAAGAAACACTACAAGAGCTTTAGTAGGTTTAGTTCATGAGAATTTAAGTGTTGAAGAAGCTTTAGATATAATAAAATAATTTAATAAGGTGATTATAAAATGAAATTTGCATGGATAAAAGCTGCAGGAACATGGAATGAAAGAAAAGATGCTATAACTAATGCTATGGAATCCGGAATAGGACATATTATGGATTTTGATAATATAAAAACTATTAAAGAATTAGGAAATGTTACAATTATCTCAGATAAAGATGATGCTGACATAACTCTTATTGGTTATACTTCAAAACCTACCATAGGTGATGTTAAAAAAGCAAAAAGTGAAAAAAAGACTGTTGCAGCTTATGTTGAAATTAATGATAAAAATGATGAAAAATTAGCTTCCCAATTAGGAAATTTTGTTGATTATATTATATTAAAAGGAAAAAACTGGAAAGTAATCCCATTAGAAAATATAATTGCTAGTTTACAAAAAGAAGACCATGCAAAAATTATTGTGGATGTATCTACTTATGATGAAGCAAAATTAGCTCTTGAAACAATGGAACATGGATCTGATGGAATATTACTATCAACTAATAATATTAAGACTATTCGAAAAATTGGTGAATTAATTGAAAAATCATCATATGAAAAATATGATTTAAAAGAAGCAAAAGTTACTAAGATTCAAAGTGTAGGTATTGGCGACAGAGTATGTATTGATACTTGTACTTTACTTAAAGAAGGTGAAGGAATTCTTATAGGTTCTTTTTCTTCAGGATTATTTTTAGTTCATAGTGAATCATTAGAAAGTGAATATGTTGCTTCTAGACCATTTCGAGTGAATGCTGGTCCAGTTCATGCATATGTAATGTGTCCAGGTAATAAAACAAGATATTTATCAGAATTAGAAGCTGGTGATGAAGTTTTATCAGTGAATTCTGAAGGTGAAGGTAAAACTTGTATAGTAGGTAGAGTAAAAATAGAAAAACGACCATTAGTACTTGTTGAAGTAGAAAATAATGGAGTTCAAATAAGAACTTTATTACAAAATGCTGAAACTATACGATTAGTTGATAATAAGAAAAAAGCTATTTCAGTATCTGATTTAAAAGTTGGAGATAAAATATTAGCTTATTTTGATGATAAAGCTAGACATTTTGGAATGGCTATTGAAGAAAATATAATTGAAAAATAATATTAGATTAGGTATGTGTTAAATTATGAGATCATTTCTTGCAATTGAAATAAAATCAGAACTAAAAGAAGATATATTAAACATTCAAAAAGAGTTTCTTGATGAAAACTCACGAATAAAATTTGTTGAAAAAGAAAATTTACATTTAACTTTAAAATTCTTTGGAGATATAAATGATAAAAAAATAAAAGAAATTGAATCTATAATAACCCACACATTATCTAATTATAACTCATTTCAATTAAATTTAGAGAAAATTGGAGTATTTCCTAATAAAAAACATCCAAAAGTTATATGGATTGGAACACATACTATTGATAATGTTCTTGTTAAATTAATTAAAGAATTAGATAAAGAATTCAATAATATAGGTTTTCAAAAAGAAAAAAGTTATATTCCTCATTTAACAATTGCACGTGTAAAATATATAGATAATAAAGAAAAACTAATAAACACATTAAATAAACTACAAAATATTTCTTTAGGAAATATGAACATAACCAGTATTAAATTAAAATCAAGCAAATTAACACCAAATGGACCAATATACTCAACAATTAATTCATTTAAAATAGAGGATTGATAAATTCTATGAAAAAAAGAATAGTAATAGGAATAACTGGTGCTAGTGGTGTAGTTTATGGATTAAGATTATTAGAAATATTACATAATAATCCTAATGTAGAAACTCATTTAATAATAAGCCATTCTGCGTTTAATATAATAGATCATGAAATGGATATTACAATTGATGAAATAAATAACATGGCAGATCATGTACATGATGTAGGGGATATAGCTGCAATAATAAATAGTGGATCATATTATTTTGATGCAACTGTAATCATACCATGTAGTATGAAAACACTTTCAAGCATAGCAAATGGTTATAGTGATAATAGTATAACAAGAGTTGCAGATGTAACATTAAAAGAAAGAAGAACATTAATTATTGTACCACGAGAAACACCACTTAGAACTAGACATTTAATGAATATGACCGCCATAAGCCAAGAAGGTGGAATAATACTACCAGCAATGCCGGGATTTTACCATAACCCAGAAACAATATCTGATCAAATAGATTTTATAGTAGGTAAAATATTAGACATACTAAAAATAGAAAATAATTTATTTAAAAAATGGAAACAATAATTATAAAACATATAATAAAAAAGAGGTAATACCCATGTACCATGACATAACCCCTGATGATAAATTTATTAAAAATGAAAAAGTACCTGGACCAACAAAAGAAGAAATAAGAACACTTACAATTAGTAAAGCCCAAATACATGAAGAAGATGTAGTAGTAGATATTGGTTGTGGAACAGGTGGACTTACACTAGAATTTGCAAAAAGAGCAAAAAAAGTATACTCCATAGATATGAATCCAGAAGCTATAGAAACAACATATGAAAATCTAAAAAAACATGGCTTAGAAAAAAAAGTTGAACTAATAAAAGAAGAAGGATTAAAAGCATTAGAAAATATAGAAAATTATACAATACTTATGATAGGTGGAAGTGGACATAATCTCCAAAACATTATAGAAACAGGATATTTAAAACTACCAATCACAGGAAAAATACTTATAACATCCATAATACTAGAAACTGCAACAGAAACTGTATACACCCTTAAACAATTAGGAGCCAAACCTGAAGTAGTACAATTAAATGTATCTAGAGGAACAATATTAGATCGTGGTGTAATGATGAAAGCACTAAATCCAATAACACTAATAACAGCTAAAAAATTATAAAAATAATAAAAAAGAGGGAATGACATATCTTAGACGAAATATTAAAACAAATAAAACCAACAAAAAAAGAAAAACAAGAAACAAAAGACTTTGTAGATAAAACAATACAAATAATAAACAAAATATGCAAAACAGAAAACATACCAAATACCAAAACAATGCTAGTAGGCTCAACAGCAAAAAATACTTCACTAAACAAAAAAGCAGATATCGACATATTCATAACATTTCCTCTAAACCACACCCCAGAACAATTAAAAGAAGACGGACTAAAAATAGCAGAAAAAACAATAGAAAAACTAGAAGGAATTCCCGAAAAAAAATATGCATCCCACCCCTATCTAACAGGACACATTGGAAAATATACTGTTGATTTTGTACCCTGCTACAATATAAAAGATGCAACACAACTAAAATCAGCAGTAGATAGAACAACATTACACACCAAATACATAAAAGAACATATGACAAACACACAAGCTGATCAAGTACTACTTCTAAAACAATTTATGACAACAACGAATACCTACGGAGCAAAATACAAAGTAAGTGGATTTTCAGGATATTTAACAGAACTACTAATATTAAAATATAATACATTCCAAAATACAATAGATAACGCAGTAAACTGGAAAAAACATGTATCAATAGACTTAGAAAACTATGGCACCACTAAAAAATTCAAAGACCCACTAATAGCAATAGATCCAACAGACTCCAACAGAAATGTAGCAGCAGCCTTATCAAACCAAAAACTATCAGAATTCATAATAGCAGCACAAAACTACCAAAAAAATCCAACAAAAGAATATTTCAAACCAATAACAATAAAACCAAACATAAACGATCTAAAAACAATATTTAAAAAAAGAAATACAAAAACACTCATCCTATCATTCAATATACCCACATTACCAGACGATACAATATATCCACAAATAAATAAAACACAACAATCACTAATTAGAACATCAAAACTATATGACTTTGAAATATTTAATAGTACATATTGGATTACTGAAAATAAAGCATATATATTACTTGAATATGAAATATCCCAATTACCAAACATAAAAAAACACACAGGACCACAAATATACAACAATATTAATGCAACTAACTTTAAAATTAAACATCCAAACAGCATAATAAAAGAAAACAAATACATAGCACTAATACCACGAAAATATACAAATATAAACGAATTTATAATAGGCATGTTAAAAAAAGAAGAAATAAACCAATTAAAATTAGGAAAAGACATAAAAGAAACAATAACAAATGACTACCAAATAGAAGATATTCAAAAATTCATGAACTCAACAAATAATGAAAATCTAAAACAAATACACCAATACTTACACCCCACTATCCACATAACCAGATGACAAAAAGATATTTCCAAGTTACAATTTCCAGAATTTAAAGATGAATGAAAAAATCTTAAACAAGAAGAATACTGATAAAAAACCATTTTTTAAATTAGCTAAAAAATATATCCAATAACTTCCACTTCTTACTCTTTTATATTCTATCTCCAGTAATATACCCATTGTCTAAGAATAGGTCTTTTAAAATAGTAGTTAAAGTATTTAAAAATATATTTAATTTTAATAAAGCATTTAAATAATCAATTAAATTATAAAATTTTAGGATATGATAATATGACAAATGAAAATGTTCCTAAGTTACGATTTCCCGGATTTGATGAATCTTATGAAACTAAAAGTTTGGGGGATTTGTTTGATTTTTTATCCACTAATTCTTATTCTAGAGCTAATTTAAATGAAGAAGAAGGAAATATAAAAAATATACATTATGGAGATATTCATACTAAATTTCCTACTTTACTCAATTGTGAAAAAGTTAATATTCCATTTATAAATTCAAATATTGATTTAAGTAAAATCAGCAATGATTCTTATTGTAAAAATGGTGATTTAATAATAGCTGATGCTTCAGAAGATTATGAAGATATTGGTAAAGCAATTGAATTAAAAAATATTAAAGATACAAAAATATTAGCTGGTTTACATACTCTTTTAGCTAGGGATAATTCAAATAACACTGCAGAAGGTTATAGATGTTACATGTTTTTAAATCCAAAATTGAAATCAAATATTAAAAAAATAGCTAATGGAATTTCAGTTTTAGGTATAAGTAAAATAAATTTATCCAAATTAGAAGTAAAATTACCTTCATTAGAAGAACAAAAACAAATTGGTCTTTTTTTATCCAAAATAGATGAAAAAATAGACTTTTTAAATAAAAAATATGTTGAATTTTTGAATTTTAAGAAGTTTTTGATGCAGAATTTGTTCAC
>JAUNXU010000042.1 GCA_030539615.1 Methanobacteriaceae archaeon
AAATTTAATATATAAATAATTAACTTAAAATATATATATAAAAAATAAAACAGGAACGGGAAAAATAGTGTCATTATTATTACAACCAATATATTCAATATATGAATGGTATATCTCAAGAAATTTAGATGAAACCAATATGCCAGAACATATTGCAATAATAATGGATGGAAATCGAAGATACTCTAAAATACAAGGGAATATTAATACAATAGAAGGACATAAAAAAGGAGTAGATACATTAGAAAATGTACTAGAATGGAGTATAGATTTAAATATAAAAATAGTGACAGTATATGCATTTTCAACAGAAAACTTTCATAGACCTGAAAAAGAAGTAAATGGCTTAATGAATCTTTTTGTAAAAAGTTTCCAAAGTATTACAACAAATGAAAAAATACATAAACATCATGTAAAAGTAAAAGCAGTGGGAAAATTAGAGTTATTCCCTGAAAAAGTGCGTGATGCAATAAAAGAAGCTGAAAAATCAACAGAAAAATATGATGAAAAATTAGTAAATATTGCAATGGGATATGATGGTCGAGATGAAATAGTAGATGCATTTAAAAAACTAGCACAAGATGTAAAAGATGGAAAACTAAAAGTTGAAGATATAACACAAAATATGATAAATAAAAATTTATATACAGAAGGATTACCTGATCCTAATTTAGTAATAAGAACTAGTGGTGAAGAACGTTTAAGTGGATTTTTATTATGGCAATCATCATATTCTGAATTATATTTTACTGATAGTTTATGGCCTGAACTAAGAAAAGTAGATTTTTTAAGAGCAATAAGATCATATACTTTAAGAAAAAGAAGATTTGGGAGATAGGAGGAAAATATTTTATGATAGATGTACATTGTCATATAGACTTTCCAGAATACGATGATATTCGTACTGATTTAATAAATAAAACAAAGAAAAACCTTTCATTGATAGTAAATTCTGGAACAAATTTTGAAGGAAATAATAGAGTATTAGATTTACAAAAAAAATATCCAAAATTTATAAAAACAACATTAGGATATCATCCTTTAACATCAGTTAAAGATGATAGAAAAACTATAGAAGAAACAAAAAAACAAATAGTAAATAATTTAGATTATACTCAAGCAATAGGGGAATTTGGTTTAGATTTCTTTAAACAAGAAGATCTTAAAGAAATAAAAAAACAATATTTAATATTTGAAGAAATGTTAAATTTAGCATCAGAATATGATATGCCTGTAATATTACATGTAAGACAAGCTGAAAAACAGGCAGTAGAAATTCTAGAAAAATATCCCTCAATACCCGAAGTAATATTACATTGTTATAGTGGAAATGTAACTACAGCAAGACAAGCTATAGATAATGGATACTATTTATCATTTGCAACATTAGCAATAACATCTAAAAAGCATCAAAAATTATTAAAAAAATTACCATTAACAAATATATTAACAGAAACAGATAGTCCATACTTATCACCAGTAAAAGATGAATTAAATGAGCCTTCAAATATATCACAAACTATTGAATTAATATCAAAAATAAATGAGCTTGATATTGAAGAAGTAGATAAAATCACAGAAAAAAATGCAAAAAAAGCATTAAAACTATAAAATTGGTGAAGTTATGGATGAAATGATAAAATTATATGCAAAAAAAAGAAAAGACATGGAAAAACAAATACAAAATGATCTAACAGAAATACAAGATACAGTACTTGATATTGTTGAAGTTGGTGATTATTTTAGTATAAAAGATGATATGGTTTATACAATAACTGTTGTAAAATTAGATGATAAAAAACAATTAACAATACAAACAGAAAATGAAAAAGAACCAATATTATTTAATCAATTATCTTTAGTAAATAATCCTGATTTAATAAAATGGGTTATAGCACATGATAATTATATAATTGAAGGATTTAAAGAAGTATTAATAAATGCTGTGAGAAATGGTGAAACTATATTAAATACACTAAAACTTACAAGAACTAATTATCTAAAAAATCTTAAGAAAAATGAACAATAAAAGACCTTATATTCATATAAATACTGCTATGACAATTGATGGTAAAATAGCACCAGAAAGGGGTAGTATAAATATATCTAATAAAAAAGATTTATTAAGGGTACATAAATTAAGAAAAGAATATGATGCTATATTAGTGGGAATAAATACTATATTAGTAGATGATTCTAGATTAACAGTACATAAAATTCCATGTAATAAAGATAATAATCCTATACGTATTATAATTGACAGTAATTTAAAAACACCTTTAAATGCTAAAGCAGTAAATGATGAAGCAAAAACAATTATAGTAACAACAAAAAAAGCATCACAAGAAACTATTAAAAAACATGAACAAAATCCTAATGTAAATATAGTTATATGTGGTGATAAACAAGTAAATCTCAAACTACTATTTGAAATATTGTATTCTATGAAAATAAATTCAATACTTGTTGAAGGTGGATCTACAATAAACTATTCTTTGTTTAAGGAAAATCTAGTTGATAAATTAACTGTTTGTATTGCACCAATGATATTAGGAGGACGAAAATCTAATACATTAGTTGATGGTAATGGATTTGATAAAGATACATATAAAAAATTAGAATTAATAAATAAGTATATGATAGATGAAGATATTATACTTGAATATAAAATAAAAAAAAATTAAAAAATTACTAAAAGATCTTTTTTTAGTACAATTTGTAATTATATTAAGCTTTAATACCTATTTTTTTCAATATTCTTTCAGGATTATCTTTTAAAACTTTAGTAATTTCTTGTTCTGGAATATTAGCTCCTTTTGCAATTCTTTCGGCTAATTCATAATTAATAAGTTCACCTGGTGCATGAGTATCTGTGTCTAATACCATTTTAGCACCTGTTTTTAATGCAAGATTTGCAACATTACCATTACCTAAACAATGTCCTTTTCTAGCACTTATTTCTAAAGCAACATCATTATCTGCTGCAATTTGTGCTTCTTCTTCTGTTAATAATCCAGGATGTCCTAAAATATCAATTTCTGGACATTCTACTGTTTTACGATTAGTTCCTTCTTTTACAGGTTCAACTATTGTTTCACCATGAACAACAATTATTTCAGCTCCATTTTGTCTAGCTTTATTAGCTAATTTATCAATTATTTCAATTGGTGCATGTGTTATTTCAACTCCGGGAATAACTTCTATATCCCAATTATCTCTAAGATCATTTACTGTTTCTGCTATTTGACTAGCAATTTCTATATTTGATGAATCTACATGATCAGTTATTGCAATTGCTTTATGTCCTAATACATCTGCTCTTCTTGCTAATTCTGATGGTAATAGTTCACCATCACTAAAAATACTATGCATATGAAGGTCTATTCTTTTATTTTCTGACATTATTGTTTAAAACTCCTAAATTAAATTATGTTAATATTTATTTTTTTCTTTTCTTTTAGTATTTTTCATTTTAATTCCTAGTATTTAAAAGTTTGTAAGAATATAAATATAATTATGAAATTAGAATCAAAAGTTTTTGTACCATCTCATATTACTGGATTTTTTGAAATAAAAGATAATACTAATCTTAATATTAAAGGATCTTGTGGTGCAGGAATTACATTAGATAAAGGAATAATAACCCATACAAAATTAACTAATGGTAATGGAAAAATAAAGATCACAGTTAATAATAAGAATACTGGATATGATATATCAATTACTAAAGAAACAATAAAAATAATTAAAAAGGAATGTCATGTTTCATTAGATGATTATAATATAACTATAAATCATGACTTAGATTTACCAATTGGAGCTGGATTGGGAACTTCTGCTGGTTTTGCATTAGGAACTTCTTTAACATTACCTAAACTTTTAGGATGTAATTTAACTTTAAAACAATCAGGTGATATAGCTCATTTTGCTGAACTTTCAAAATCAAGTGGTTTAGGTGATGTTATATCAGAATTATATGGGGGTTGTGTACTTAGATTAAAATCAGGTTCTCCTTCATATGGTGTTATTGATAAAATACCTTTAGATAAAAAGTTGTATGTTTTTATTAAAAGTTTTGATTCATTAGAAACTTCTAAAATAATTACAGATCCAATATATAAACAGAAAATTAATGCTAGTGCTAATAAGTTATTGGATTTACTTCAAAAAAATCCTACTTTGGAAAATTTTATGGGTTTGTCTAATAAGTTTGCTAATGATACAAATCTTATTCAGGATGATATAAAAGAAACTATAGATTTATTAACAAATAATCAATATATGGCTTCAATGGCTATGCTTGGAAATACTGTTTTTACATTAAGTGAAAGTCCTGAAGTAGATCTTGAAGATGTAATAGTTACTAAAATAAATAATTCTGGTGTGAAATATATTTTAAATTAATTTAAATATGTAATTTTAAAAAAAAATGGGAGCGAAGGTTAGTAGATGTTAGTTTATTTCTTTTTTACATCTTCTAATGTGTATTCTATATTTTTTTCTTCAAGTTTTTCAGTTATTCTTGAAGTCATTTTACCTACTGCAAATACTAATACTTTTAATCCTTTTTCTGCAGCTACACAAGTTGATTCTGCAGTAGCAAATTCAAAATCTGGATAAATATTTAAGAAGTTAGTTATAGCTCTAGAACTTGTTCCCATAACTCCTATTCTGTCATATTCTTCAGAATAAATTTCTTTAATTTTATCAAAATCACAAACTTTAGATCCACCTTCTGCTATTGGAGGTATTTTAACTATGGTAACACTTTGTGGATTTAATTCTATTTCTCCACCTAAGTTAATTAATACAACATCTTCTCCTTCTTTAGCATCACTAAATACTTCTGCATATGCTGATGATTCATCTTCTGTATCAGCATATAGTATACCACTATCCATGTTTAACCAGACTTGTTCTCCTTGATGTAAGTCTTCTGCAGCTATTGCTGGCCATATTGATTTATAACCATTCATTGTGTTTAGAACTTTATCAGAATATCTTTTTAAGTTTACTGCTTCTATTTTAACTTTATCAATACCTTTGGCTGTAATTTTATATCTGAATGTGGAGTTTCCTGTTTCAACATATTCGCTTTCAACTAGAACTTTAATATTTTCTGATACAGCTTGGACTGTTATTCCAAGGTTATCTGCAATATCTTTTTGTCTTAGGTGTGGTTGTTGTCTGGCTATTATAGCTAGTATCTGAAATTTAGTAAATTCACCTTTATTTTTAAACAATGCCATTATAATTTCTCCCTTAATAATTTATAGCTTTTTATATTAATTCTATTTAATTTGTGTAGAGTATGTTTTTAATCAATCTTACTTGTATTATTATATATTTATTTTTTATAATTTAAATGCACTCTTTTTATAAACAAAAATTGATTAAGTTTTGTTGATTTTTATTAAAATTTAAATTACTTTTTTATGTATTTATATTAATTGAATTATTTAAAAGATCAATAAACTGATTAATATTATCTTCAGGAACATAAGCTCCACAAGCTACACTATGACCTCCACCAGATCCACCAACTTTATTAGCAACATCACGAACAATATTACCAAAATGAATTCCATCATAAGCCAATAATTTAGAACACCTTAAAGACACTTTATATCCAGAAGATTCTTCACCATCAACATGAGAATAACCAATCAAAGGCTTTTGCCAATCATAATTATTTAATAACATTCCAGCAATAGTTCCAACAACAGAAGCTTTAATACCAGACCCATCAAAATACTGAATATTTTCTAAAATTTCAACCCTATTTTCATCTAGAATTTTAGACATATTAACAGCCAAATATCTTCTATGTTTTTTTACTAATGATTCAACATCATCCAAAACTTTATTCTTATTACCCTTAATTAATTCCATACCTAAACTAGCTTTATTATTTCTACCACAAGCATTAATAATAGTACTATACTCACTAGCATCTTTAAATGTAGTATAAGGCTCTTCATTTAAAAACTCATAAGATTCACCAGAAATAAGTTTAGGAACATATTTAACATATCTTGCAGGAACTTCTCTAGTAATCATTTTTAACAATTCAGCAAATAACTTACTTTTTTCATCCATTGAAAGATCACATAAATACCTAACAGTTCCCATTTCATTTTTTAAAGGTATACCAAGATCATCTAAAAACATAACACATTCATTTCTATTATTAGTAAAAGGTAAATGCACATCACCAAAATAAGATAATGCTTTAAATAAAGGACGAGTATGTCTACCATACAATAATAAATCATTATTTGATTTAACAAAACCAGTTTCTTTACTATCAGATAAAATTTCCCTATTTAAACCAACAAGTCTTCCTGACATACTATTTTGCATATCACCTACAGCACTAAGAATACCCATCCAACTTAAATCATATTCATGAAAAGTTTTAGCAAAAAAATAAGATAATCCACCCCCGGATATTTCATAAGAACCATCCAAACCATAAAAATTAGGATTAACTTCAACTAAATTACCAACAGTATCACAATCTAATTTACGAATAGATGGATGATGATCAAGAATAATTGTAGAAGAAGATAATCTATTACAAATTCCATTAATATTTTGACCAGAACCTAAATCAGACATAATAACAGTATCAGTTTCAGGAGTTAATGTTTCAACTTCATTAAGATTAATAAAATTTACTTCATGAGGCTTTTCTAATCTATCTAATAATATTGATAAAATAGCACCAGCAGTTATGCCATCACAATCAATATGAGTATAAACAGTAACATCTTCAGAATTATTTAAAATATTCTTAGCTTTTTCTAATTTTTTTTCTATTTCTTCTCTATGAAATATATTATCTTTTCTCCATTTAATTTTTATTAATTAATACATAAAATCTATTTTTTCTTATTTTTACTTCTTGCAATACGAATTTGTTTTGCCATAACCCTAATAAGTTCTTGTTTACTTTTCATATCATGTTCAACTTTTATTCTTCCTGATTTTTCCCACCAAGAACTTGGATATGATTTATTACCTTCAACTTTCCTATTTAAATTTAATTTTTTTGCAGCAGAATTTAATTCCCTATTTTTAGGCTCTTTAACACATTCATCTTTAGATATTTTTCTTCCTTGTTTTCGAGTTAATTGAGAATTAATATATGCTGGCCAAATAATTGTTTCCATAACTATTCTCCTTATTCATTATTCAAATATTTAATTAATGAATCTATCATATTTTTCACAGTATATACTTCAGGTTCTATAGTTGTAATAGAATATTCTGTTAATGTTTTAGTAGTAATTGGTCCAATAGATACAATAATAATATTATTTCTTAATTTTTCAATTATTTTATTAAAATCAGAATCTTTTTTAATAATATTCATAAGATTTGTTACTGTTAATGGACTTGTAAATGTTATAACATCAATTTCATCTTTTTTTATAAATTCTATTAATTCATATATCTTATCTAAAGATTTAGGAACACCTGATTTATAAGCTTCAACAATATTAACATTAGCTTTTTTAGCTTTTAATCCGTCAGGAAGAGTATTTCTAGCACTTAAAGTGCGAGGTATAGCAATTTTCTTATTTTCAAGATTTAAATTACTAATAGTTTCTAATATTCCTTCAGCAGTATATTTACTAGGAATAATATCAGCTATATAACCATATTTTTCCAATTCTTCTTTTGTTTTAATACCTATAACAATAATTTTTGGAAAATTTATTTTAGGTAACTCTTCTTTATTTTTAAAAAATGATTGTACTCCTGCAGGAGATGTAAAAATTAACCAATCATATGTATCTATTGTATTTCGAAGTTTACTTAATTCTTCTGTTTCTACTGATTGTAATTCTAAAGTTGGTACTATAATAGGTACTCCATTATTTTCAATTATAATATCACTAAGATCTATTGATCTTTCAATAGGTCTTGTAATAACAATCTTTTTTTCTTTTAAATCAGGATTCATTTCTAAAATTGCTCCTTGAGTTTTTGACTTTCAAGGTATATATTTACAACATCTCCAATTATAATTAATGCTGGTGGTTTAATTTTCTTTTCAGTTATATTTTCTAATGTTCCAGTTATTATTTTTTCATCAGGTGTTGTAGCATTTTCTATAGCACATACTGGAGTATCAGGAGATCTGAATTCTAATATTTTTTCTATATTTTTCTTAAGTAATCCCACACCCATGAAAATTACCAAAGTATCTGCAGTATAATCCCATTTTACTTGTTTTTCTGTTTTTTGAGGATCTTCATGTCCAGTTACTAAAGTTAATGATGTTGAAATTGCTCTATGAGTTAAAGGTAAACCTATAGATGTTGCAGCACCTATTGCAGAATTAATTCCAGGAACAAATTCTACGGGAATTTTTTCTTTTAATAATGCTAACTCTTCTTCTCCACCTCGTCCAAAAATAAAAGGATCTCCACCTTTTAATCGAACAACATTTTCATATTTTTTTCCTTGTTCAATAAGAATCTCATTTATTTCATCTTGTTTTTTATAATGTTCACCAGCTTTTTTTCCAACATAAATTCTTTCAGCTGTATCAGGAGCATAATTTAATAATTCTTCATTAGCAAGTTTATCATATAATACAACATCAGCTTTTTTAAGTATTTTAATAGCTTTTACAGTTATTAAGTCGAGGTCTCCTGGACCTGCACCAATCATATATACAGTCATTTTTTTCTACTTCCTTATAAATTTATATTAATCCTTTAAAGAAATTTAACCCATCAGTTGATTGTAATAATTCTTCAACAGCCCTTTCAGGATGAGGCATCATTGCACATACATTTCCTTCTATATTACATACACCAGTTATATTTTCTAATGAACCATTAGGATTATTATCTGCAAATGTTAATACAATTTGATCATTATCATAAAGTTTTTGAATATCATCAGTATAATATCTTCCTTCAGCATGAGCTATTGGTAAATTTATCTTTTGATTCTTCTTATATAATTTTGTAAATGGTGTTCTTGTAGTTTTTATTTCTAACTTAGAAGTATCACATATAAATTTAACATTTTTATTTTCTATAAACACTCCAGGTACAAGATTTACTTCCCCTAATATTTGAGCACCATTACATATTCCAAGAATAGGATTTCCTTCTTTTGCAAATGTTTTTAATGAATCAATTATAGGTGTTATAGCAGCTATAGCTCCTGCTCTTAAATAATCTCCATATGAAAAACCACCAGGTATTACTATAGCATCCATATCTGATAAATCTTTATTATTCCAATAAATGTATTCTGGTTTTGCATCAACAAGTTCTAATGCTTTATACACATCTCGATCACAATTTGATCCAGGAAATCGTATAATTCCTACTTTTACATCTGCTATATTTGTCAATGTATTATACTCCATCATTAATTGTTATTTCATAATTATGTATTACCGGATTACATAATAATTTTTGACACATTTCTTCAACTTTTAGTTCTGCTTCTTTTTTATTTTCACAATTTATAGTAAATTTAATTATATTAATTGTATTCGTATTTTCAACATCATAATTAAGTAATGCTAATGATTTTTCTATTGTACTTGCTTCTGGATTTAACATTCCATCTTTTAAACTTATAATAACTTCTGTATCGAATTTCATAAATTTTTCATCCTTATCTCTTTTTTTAATTATTCTACATTCCATTTTTTCTGTTCTTCAGGAGTTAATATAGCCTTTACAACTTTATGATATGCAGATACAACACCTGATTCATTTTTACGGAATATGTCTTTATCAAAATTTTTTCCAGTTTCAATATCCCATAATCTAGTAGTATCTGGACTTATTTCATCACCAACAACAATATTATTGTCTTTATCAAATCCAACTTCTATTTTAAAATCAACTAATATGATTCCATGTTCTTTTAAGAAATCTACTAAAACACTATTTAGTTTTCTTGTAATTTCTCTAATTCTTTCAAGATCGTCTTTAGTTGCTATATTTAATGCAATAATAATATCATCATTTAACATAGGATCATGAAATTCATCATTTTTATAATCAAATTGAATTATAGGTGGGTTTAATTCTTGTTTTTCCTGAAATGGATATTTTTTGATTAAACTACCTGTAGCTATATTTCTACAAATTACTTCTAATGGTATCATTTTCAATGATTTTGAAAGCATTTCTTCTGATGTTATTAAATCAATATATTGGGTTTTTACTCCTTTACTTTCTAATACTTCAAATAATTTAGCAGATATTAAAGTATTATACCTTCCTTTATTTTCTAAACTATCTGTTTTACCACCATCTAATGCAGTAATATCATTTCTAAAATGTACAATTACTTCATCTTCATTATCAGTTTTATAAACATCTTTTGCTTTACCAGTATATAATAATTCTTTATTCATATCACTATCATCCATTTTATATCTTCTATTTTCAATCTTAATTTATATTATATAATAATTATGAATTTAATAATATTTATACCTAATAAAATACATATTTAATAGTAATCTTTAAATATTATAAATTAATTTAATTTAATTTAAACTAATAACATCATTTATATATGATGGATTCATAAAATATCATATAAAAAAGAATTATATAAATAAAAAGGTGTGAAAATATGAATGCTAAAATGAAAGGTAATCTTATGGTTGCTTCAATTATTATTGTTTTAGCAATTAGTTTGGGAAGTATAGCTGGAATATGTAATATTGGAAGTGATATAAGCCAACAAATTATACCAACCACACTTATTGGAAATGATAATTCAATAAAACCCATTGGTCATGATGATTTTCAACCAGTAGAAATATCAATGAGTCAAGAAACAGCAACACAATCAAATAGTGAAACAACTAAAGTTACAAATTCAGATTCTAAATCACAATCTGAATTAACAACACCAACATCAACAAATGTAACCAAATCAACAAATTCAACTAGTTCAAAAACAAATACTAACTCAGGAACAACAAATCAAGGAACAACAAATTCAAGCTCTAGTGGTTCTGACACAGGTTCTGATACTGGTTCAGATAGTTCTAGTAGTTCTAATACATCAAATAATTAATAATTTGTTAATTAAAAGTATATTATAATAAAATATGCTTCTATTTTTTACTATTTTAAAAAAATAAATATATCACTACTTTTCTTAAAATTAAATATTACTAAAAATAATATATAATAATATATAAATTATTAAATTTCTTAATCAACATATTTCTAATTTTAATATACACCATATTTAAGTGAATTACTTTTTTAGAAATAGATTAATCTAAAATTTTCTATTAAAAATTAAGCTAAAACAACAATTAAAATAAAACAAAAAAAAAAGAGGAAGTTGAATAATAATGACAGGCGAAATTGGAGAAAATATTAAAAAAATGCGAGAAATGAAAAAATTATCTATTGAAGATCTTTCAGAAAAAAGTGGAGTAAATAAAAATCAAATAAAAACAATAGAAGAAGGAGGACTAATACCATCATTAACACCCCTAATGAAAATAGCACATGCATTAGGTGTTCGACTTGGAACATTCATGGATGATAATTTAGAAGATAAACCATGTCATGTTAAAAATGGACAAACAAATAAAGTAATAAGATTTTCAGGAAAAACTGATAATGTAGACAATAGTAATCTTGATTTTCACCCATTAGGAGCAACTAAAATTGATCGGAATATGGAACCATTCTTAATAGAATTTAAACCAAATAATGATGAACACCCATTAAATGATCATGAAGGAGAAGAATTCATATATGTTCTAGAAGGAGAATTAGAATTAACATATGGAAAAGAAACATACCAATTAAATAAAGGTGACAGTATATACTATGACTCAATAGTACCTCATGATTTACATAATAACGGGGATAAAAAAGCAAAAATACTAGCAGTTGTATACGCACCATTATAAACATTACATAATAAAAAAAATAGGGAGGAAATAAATTAGAATGTTTAAAGAAACAGTAGTACCAAAATTTGGAGATATAGACGGATTAAGACACGTAAACAATACAAGACTTGCAGAATGGTTTGAAATGGGAAGAAATCCATATTTTAGAATGTTCACACCAGACTTAGATCTTAGTTATAAAAACTGGAAATTAATAATGGTAAGAACAGACTTTAATTTTTTAAGACAAATGTACTATCAATACAATATTGAAATAAGATCCTACATACAAAAAATTGGAAACACCTCATTTACACTAAGACACGAAGCATGGCAAGAAGGAGAATTAAAAGCTGATGGAACTGCTGTGGTAGTACATTTTGATTTTATAAAACAAAAACCAGAAAGAATACCAGATAATATTAGAAAACAATTACAAGAACACTTAATAAATCCAGAAGAATTAAAAAAAGAAAATGATAAAGAAATGCTAAAAAAAGAATAAATATTAAAAAATAGAAATTTGGGGAGAAATAAAAAACATGCTATTTACAGAAGAAACAATAGGTGATTTCTTTGAAAACAGGGTGAAAGAAACACCAGATAAAGATTTCATGGTATATCCTGATAGAAATCTAAGATTTAGTTATAAAGAATTTGATGAACGAGTAAATAAATTATCTAAATCTCTTTTACATATAGGTATTAAAAAAGGAGATCATATTGGTATCTGGGCAAAAAATGTTCCAGATTGGTTAACATTCCAATTTGCAGCAGCAAAAATAGGCGCAGTACTAGTTACAGTTAATACAGCTTATAAAAAACATGAAGTAGACTATATATTAAAACAAGCAGATATTAAATTAATGGCTTTAATTGATAGATTTAGAGATATTGACTATGTTAAAACAATGTATGATTTAGTACCTGAACTAAAAACATCAGCAAGAGGTCATTTAGAAAGTGAAACTTACCCATATCTTAAACATGTAATTTATATAGGTCCTGAAAAACACAGAGGAATGTACAACATAAATGAATTATTATTACTTGGAAAACACATTGATGATGATGAACTTATTAAAGCAAAAAACAATGTTAACAATAATGATGTTGTAAATATGCAATATACTTCTGGAACAACAGGTTTTCCAAAAGGTGTAATGCTTACCCATAGAAATATACTAAATAATGGATATTATATTGGAGAAAGACAAGGTTTTACTATAGAAGAACGTTTATGTTTACCAGTTCCATTATTCCACTGTTTTGGTATAAGTTTAGGTGTAATGGCCATATTAAGTCATGGAGCAACCCTAGTAATGTTAGAAGTATTTGATCCACTACTTGCTCTTGCAGCTGTTGAAAAAGAAAAATGTACAGCAATTTATGGCGTTCCCACAATGTTTATAGCAGAATTAAACCATCCAATGTTTGACATGTTTGATTTAACAACTTTAAGAACAGGGATCATGGCAGGTTCAGTATGTCCAATAGATACTATGAAACAAGTAGTTGATAAAATGCATATGACAGGAATAACAAGTGCCTATGGTTTAACAGAAGCATCCCCAGTATTTACTCAAACAAGTATTGATGATCCACTTGAATTAAGAGTAGAAACAGTAGGCCGTAAAATGCCAAATTGTGAAGTAAAAATTGTAGATCCTGAAACATATGAAGAACTTGGATTAAATGAAGTTGGAGAAATTTGTTGTAAAGGATATAATGTAATGAAAGGTTACTATAAAATGCCTGATAAAACAAAAGAAGCTATTGTAGATGGATGGATTCATAGTGGAGATCTTGCAACATGTGATGAAGAGGGATATTATCGAATTGTAGGACGAGTAAAAGATATGATAATTCGTGGTGGAGAAAATATTTATCCAATAGAAGTAGAAAACTATTTACTTACTATAGATGGAGTTCGAGATGTTCAAGTAGTAGGAGCACCTGATCCAAAATACACAGAAATAGTAGTAGCATTCATAATACTAGATGAAGATGCTGATTTAAAAGAAGAAGATATCAGAGATAATGCAATAGAAAACATAGCAAGATATAAAGTACCAAAACATGTTTTCTTTGTAGAAGAATTCCCACTAACAGCAAGTGGAAAAATACAAAAATTCAAATTAGAAGAAAAAGCAGAAAAACTAGTAGAAGAAAAAAAACATAAAGAACAAATGAACTAGATAAACAAATTTATCTATTTCAAATCACTTTTTTTATCTAATCCTAAAAGATCATTTAAAAACTTATTCCAAATTTTTTCTTCAGAAATTAACTTTATTTTATCTTTCATAACCTCTAATATTAACTCACCCTTACGAGTTAACTCATAATATTTAACCTTCTTATTTTTATGAAGACCCTCAGTACTAACAATAATATCATTATTCTCCATTTGTTGCAATATAGGATAAATTTTACTAGTATTTAACTCTTTAACAACACCTTTTTCAATCTGTTTTTTAAAAAAATTATCAATAACTTTTTTTAAACCATAACCATGAAGTTTTCCCTGTTTTAAACGCCACAAAATCATACATCTAATTAACCCATTCATCATATTTTTAGCAATAATCTTATTTTCATGCATAATCAATTGAAGAATCTCCTCTTCTTCAGCATCAGTATATCTTTTCATTTTAACAGAACCTCCTAACTCTAATTAAGTATACTTTTTAAAAAATATATATCTAATTATAGATAACTTTTTTTTAATATATATTATTATTTAATACATAAATACTATTTAACTCATTTCATTACCAATAATAAACTGAACAATATCAGCAGAAGAAGACCTATTAACAATACTAAGCCAAGGATCATTAGACTTTCTTTTAATAATTAAAATATCAGAAACATTCCCCTCACGAATACTAATATCCTTACCCAAAATCTTAAAACCATTAATAGTACACATCTTAAGAACATCTCTAGCACAAAACTTACGAGACCTATAAGCACCACGAGTACTCTTAAGAACATACTCCATCTCACGAAACATATCAGGAGAATTAAACATAACATTATCAGAACCCAAACAAACATCAACACCCTCATCCAAATAACTAGAAACAGGAGGTAAACCAGAACCAAGCATACCATTAGACCTAGGACAACTTACAATAAAAGGAGAAAACTCACCAACAACCTTAAAATCATCCAATACAGGAAAAGTACCATGAACTAAAACACCACACTTAGCAAGCAAAGCACGCTTAATCTCACTTTCACCAGATTTATCAATACTTTCCTCCTGCAATTCATAATACTCAGCAACATGAATAGCAGAAATTTTACCCTCACCATTACAAACATCAACAATAGCCTCAACAACCTCAAAACGAATATCACTCAAACCACTCAAACCAACACCATCACAACACCTTAACAACTCAGAAGTAATACTACGAACTTCATCAATACCAATATCTTCATCATAAAAACGATCATCACGACCAAGAATACAAACATTAATAGGTAAATCATACACAGCTTCCTTAAGCATATTCACACCATTAACACCACCCTCCCTAAAATCAATAAAAGTAGAAATACCATTATACAACATATCCTTAGCAGACTCATGCATACTACTAATAAGCTCTTCACGACTAACCTTAGCAAGACATTCATGCTTAAGGCCATGAGGAGGTTTAACAAGTTCTTCAATAGACAAACCATCCCCCAAATCTTTAATAAAAGAATCACCAATATGAGTATGAGCATTAATAAACGCAGGACAAACAATACAACCTGAAGCATCAACTACCTCACCTTGAACATCATTAGAAGATAATTTAACAATCTCACCTTCATCATCAATAATAACATTTGTTTCCATAGGTTCTAAATTAACCCCATATAATACTAATCCATTCTTAATAGTCATCATAAAAAAAACACTCCCCTTAATTTTAATCAATTGTTAATATAATACTTATCTATTTTAAACTATAAATAAAACAGTGTTATCGTTAAAAAAAGAATGTCTAAAAATAAAAAAAAGTAAAAAAAAGT
>JAUNXU010000118.1 GCA_030539615.1 Methanobacteriaceae archaeon
AATAATCCTAGAAGATTAAGACGATTTAGACGTACTAATTTTCCACTAGCTAATACATCAAAAACTCTACTATTTACTGATGCAAATTTTTCAGTAATATCTGTAGCATCATCAATAACTAACTTAGTTGAAGCATAAATTTGAGGCATATCTTTAAATTCTACAAAACCTTTATGATATTCCTTGAATTTTTCAACTTCATCCCAACAACCACCATAAATATTAAATTTATAATCAATATTTTCAGGATCTAAAACATCCATAATATTTCTATGAGCACCCCAATAATTACCAGTAAAACAATAATCACATAACCATTTATCCTCAGGTTTATTATCATTATTAAATTCTTCATGATCTGATGCTATAGGGAATAATATTGGATCATAATTTGTATGTTCTTTAAGATATTCAATACCCATATTACTAGAAGATAAAACTAAATCAAAATCATTCATATAATCTTTTTTAATCCATCTTTCAAACCAATTTCTTATCCATGCTATTTTTATAAGTAAATTATTTCCAGATTTTATTTTATTTAAATCATAACGATCAAGTAAAGAAATTAATACATCAACATCACTATTTACAACATACCAATTTTGATTACGTAATGCTAAAAATTCGGTTTCATAACCTAACTTATTTAATTGATCAGATAAACCTAAAGCTGTGAAGTAATCACCTGCTTTAGCATCATCTCCTTTTTCAGTTACAGTTAATGCAATTTTCAATGGTCTATCAGTAAATATTTGTTTATTATATAATTTATCTAATAATAATTCTCTTTTTAACCAAGAATTCCATTTTTTAGTAAATATTTGTTTATTGTTAATTCTCCTATTTCGTACTGCAACATTATTATTTGTTTCTTGTGTTCCAAACTCATAATGATAAATTGTTGATTTAGGATTATAATAATTTATGTACCCTTTCTTATACAATTTAAGACATAAATCAACATCTTCAAATCCATAATTATATCTAGAATCAAAACCACCAATTTCATTAAATTTACTTTTTTCAACAAGTAATGAAGCACCAGTTACAGCAATTATTTCTTTTACTTCAAGCTGATCATCATTAATAAAAGGTTTACCATTATCCTTATTGTATGGTCTTATATAACCTTCTTTTTCTTTAAATATTATACCTGCATGTTGGATAGTATATGATTTATCAGCATTAACTTCTGATTCTCTACAATCAGGATAAATTAATCTAGATCCTACAGCACCAACATTGTCTTTAGATAAACTAACATCCATAAGATGATTAAGCCATCCATCAAGTAATTTCATATCATTATTTAAAAATAATAAATAATCTCCTTTAGCAAGTTGTACTCCCTGATTATTTGCATCTGAAAATGTTTTATTAACTTTATTTTTTATAATTTTTAGTGGTAAATTTTTATATGATTCTGCTATTTTTAAAGATGTATCATTTGAATTGTTATCTATTAATATAATTTCATAATTAGGATATTGAGTACATTCTTCAAAACTATCAAATAATCTTTTAATATGATTAGAACCATTATGGTTTAAAATAATAATTGAAACTAAAGGTGCATTCTCATCATATTTTGTGTATGTAATTTTTTTATTGTTTTTTCTAATTAATTCAATATATTTTTTTTGTTCTTTATTTGTAATAATTTTTTTAAATGTTTTTCTTTCTTCTAATTTTCCAATATTAATATAATGAACTAATGGATTTATTTTTGATTTTTTAACATCAGAATATTTATAAAGGTAATAATTAGTGTTAAAATACTTTGAAGGATTTTTTCCTTCATTTACCCCTTTTGTTAAATAATGATAAATTGGATCTTCTAAAGAATATAATGCATCTTCATATTTTTCAAGATAATATTCTTTATCAAATAATCCTGATTCTTCAATTAATTTAATTTGTTTTTTAATATTTTCTTCTTTTACTTTCTTATTCTCTTCCATTACTTTAGTTTCTATAGGACGTCGCCCTTCTTTTCTACCATTAAGTATATAATGTACAAATGGATTATCAGTTAAAGATGACACATCAGGATATACTTCTTTATAAAAAGTTGTATCAAATATTTTAGAAGGATTTTTTTCTTCATCAGCCCCTCTTATTATATAATGAATTATAAAATCAATATTCATACCTTTATGAAGTTTAGGGTTTTGTTTTATATAATATTCTTCATCAAATAAATTAGAATCATCAATGATATCCCTAAGTTCAATTATTCTTTCTTTAGATAATTTTTCTTTTTGTGTTTGTTTTTCTTCTTCTATTCCATAAAGAGCATAATGAACAAGAGGATTTATTCCAATTCGTTTTACATCAAGATTAGACTCTAAATAATAATTTGTATTAAAAGTTTTTGATGGATTTTTTCCTTCTTTAAAACCAACAAGTAAATAATGTTTCAATGGATTTAAATTATTTTCTAAAATTTCAGGATATTGTTCATAATAATATTCTTCATCAAATAAATCTTTTTCTTCAATAAGTTTGATATATTCATTTATTTTAGCTAAATTATTTTCATTAGGATTTGTTGTTTTTCTTCCTTCATCCATTCCATAAAGAGCATAATGAACAAGAGGATTAATATCCATTTCTTTTACATCTGAATATGATTCAAGATAATACTCAGTATCAAACAAAGCAGAAGGATTTTTACCTTCTTTAAATCCTATTGTCAAATAATGCTCCAAAGGATCCATATTATGGTCTAATATTTCAGGATATTCATTACAATAATACTCCGCATCAAAAAGATTCTTATCCTCAATAATATCCATATCATCTTGTAATAAAGCCTTTTTTTCTTCTTTAGTAATTTGAGTTTTTCTTCCTTCATCCATTCCATAAAGAGCATAATGAACAAGAGGATTAATAGCTATTTCTTTTACATCTGAATATGATTCAAGATAATACTCAGTATCAAACAAAGCAG
>JAUNXU010000043.1 GCA_030539615.1 Methanobacteriaceae archaeon
AGAAAAATTCATAATAAAATAAATAAAAATTATAAATATTAAATTAAGATTAATAAATAATATAACTACCTATCTAAAAAAGAGTGTTCAACAAAAAGTCATTTTTTTAGAAAAATAAAAAATATCTGATAATTATGAAAAAACCAAGCATGGAACTTATTAGCACATTTATTGTAAAACATATATTCTTTTTAAGATTTAAAGTAGCACAACTTACAAAAAAATCAAAAATTTGTAAAAAAATAATAAAAAAACTTCTATTTGACAAAGACGAAACATACTTCATCCCAAATAATAATTCAATAACAAAAGAAGAAATAATAAATATAAATAAAGAAATACCTCAAAACCAAGAAGAAATAATATTACCCTCAAATATATTAAAAGAAGTAATAAAAAAAGCAGATGATATTGTAATAATGAATACATGTCTTTGTAGAACATCAACAAATTGTAAAGATTACCCACAAGATTTAGGATGTATATTTCTAGGAAAAGCAACACATAAAATATCACGAGATTTTTGTAAAGAAGCAACTAAAAAAGAAGCAATAGAACATGTAGATAAATGCACAAAAGCAGGACTAACTCATATAATTGGAAGAAATAAACTAGACAGTATATGGATGAATGCAAGACCTAAAGAAGAATTACTAACCATATGCAATTGTTGTCCTTGTTGTTGCCTTTGGAATGTATTACCTAACTTAGATGAAGACATATCAAATAAATTCTTTAAATTACCTGGTGTTGAAATAAGTTATGATCCTGAAAAATGTATTAATTGTAAAAAATGTTTAGATAATTGTTTTACAAAAGCTATAACCTATACAAATAATCAGATAACAATAAATAATAAAACCTGCAGAGGATGTGGTAGATGTGCTACTACCTGTCCAACAGAAGCTATAAAAATAAGTTATAATGATAAATCCATAAACAATATAATAGAAAGAATAGATAATTTAGTAAAAAAATAGTAATTAAGAATTAAATTAATAATTCTTATATATCAACTTTTCTCCAGATAATTTTATCTCCTTCTCTTATTCGTTCATAATACCCTTTTTTCTCAAGAGTTTTAAGAGCATTTGCAAAATTATCTTTTTCAAGTTCTGTAAATCCAAGATTTATAATATAATCATATAATTCATTAGCAGTAGAATTATTAGGTAACAATCGATATAATTGAGATTGGAATGATGTTAAATTATTTTTAGGTTTTGCAATCATAACTTCAAAATAATCTTTGAATTTCTTAATTTCATCAATCTCAGTATCTTTTTGTTTAATAATAGTATTTAAATCATTGATCTTCTTATTTACATCAGCAAGATTTTCTTGTTTAGCTTCAGATTTTTGAAGACTAGTTGTTAAAGAATTAATCTTAAGTTCATATTCCTGTTTAAGATTTGCATTTTCACTTTCTAAAGTTCTAATATGATTATTTAATGCTTTAACTTTTCCAACTTCTTTATTCTTTTCATCTAACAATAATTTATGATCATTTATTTCATTATTCTTACGTTCCACAATAGATTTAAGTTCATCAATACGTGTTTTATTTTTATCTAAATCTTCAATCTCTTTTTTAAGTTTAGAATCTTTTGCAACAACAACTTTTTCTAAATTATTATATTTAGTTCTAGTTTTTTCTATTTCTTCAACTAATTTAGTTTCATTATCTTTAAATTCTTTTTTAACAGAATCTAAATTATTTTTAAGATCAGTTATAATCTTATTTTTATCATCAATTTCAGATTTAAATTCAAGCAACTCATTTTCTTTAAGTTTAAGTTTATTTTCTAGATTATTTGTTTTTCTTTGAATATTTTCGTGTAAATCATCTTTTTTATCAATGATAGTATCTTTTTCTGATAAAACTTCTTTTAACTGATTATATTCCTTATTTTTACTATTTAATCTATTTCTAAAATGTTGAAGTTCTTCTTCTTGTGTTTCAAGACTTTTTTGAACTTGTTTTAACTCAGTTTCTTTTTGAGATACTGATAATTCTAATTTATTTAGATTAAGTTTATGTTCTTCTTCTTTTTCAGATACATTTTTTTTAAGCTTAAACAATTCATCATTTTTAGATCTTAATTTTTCTTCATAGTTTTCACTTATTGTACTTTTTTGATTTTTTAATGATTGTACTGCTTCAGTTAATTGTTGTATCCTATTTTCTTGCATTTTATATTTGTTTTTTTCTTTAAAAGTATTTTCTTCTTGTTCTTTTAATAGATTTTGTAACTGAGATATTTCAATATTCTTCATTTCTAATTTTTGAGGAATATTTCTAAGTTTTTCATCTTTATCTTGAATATCTTGTTTTAAAACATTTATTTCTTCATTAAGTGAATCTTTTTCTTTTATATTTTCTTGAGTTGCTTTTTCTAATTTTGTTTTAATAGAATCTAATTCTCTTTTGTTAGTATCAGATTCATGCATTGCTTTTTGTAACTTAGAACTATTTTCTTCAATAACATTTTCAAGATAAGCAATTTTTGCTATATTTTCCTGTGATGAATTTTTTTGTGTTTTTAATTCTTCTTCTAATTTATTTATTTTAGTATTTTTATTTTGTTTTAGTTCAGTGAAATTAAGTTTTTCTTGATCTAATGCTGCTTCTTTATCTTCAATTATATTTTGTGATTGATTAAGTTTTTCTTTTAATATGTCATATCTTTCTTGAAGAGTTTTTAGAACTTTATCATTTTCATTTGATGTTACTTGTTTTGTTAATTTAGCTATTTTATCTTCTGATGTTTTTTCTAAATCTTGTATCTTTTTTTGTTCTGTTATTATTTTATTATTTAAATCAGATATTTTATCATTGGATTCTTTTTCTAAATTAGTGTATTCTGTTTTTGTTTCTTCTAATTGATTTTGTAATTCTTTTATTGTATCTTTTAATTTAGTTACTTCTGTTTCTTTATCTTTTATTTCAGAGTTACTTCTTGTTGAATCTTTGATTATTTTATCTTGTATATCTTCTAATTTTTCTTCAATTGTTTCTAATTCTTCAGATTTCTTTTTCAATTCATCTTGTGTTACTGATAACTTTTCAGATTTCTCTTTCAATTCATCTTGTGTTACTGATAACTTTTCAGACTTATCTTTCAATTCATTTTCTATGTTTTTATCAGTAGTTATTTCTTTTTCTTGTAATTGATTTATTGTTGTTTTATATGTTTCAATTTCTTGTTTATAGTTAGATATTTCAGTTTCTAAGAGTTTTTTTTTACTGTTTTCTTCTTCAAGTTCTTTTGTTATAAGTGCTAGCTCTTCTTCTAGTTTATTATTTTTTACTGGATTTACTTGTTTTAATTGTTCTTTTAATATTTCTATTTCTTTTTTGTATACTCTGTCTTGATCTACTAATTGTTTTTTAAGTTCAGTTATTTGAGTTGTATTTTCAGGAGTTTTATCTTGTTTTTCTTTTAATTCCGCAAATTGTTGTTGTTGAATTTCTAGTTTATCTTTATATTTTTGTAGTTCTATATCAGAAGATTTTTTAATTATGGCGTTTTCATTTTTTAATTCTTCTAATTTTGAAACTATTATCTTAAGTTTATCATTTTGTTGTTGAAGTTCTGATTTTGTTTCTATTATTGTTGAAGATTGTTTAGTATAATCATCTAATAATTGAGAATAGTTTTCATGTGTCTTTTTATAGGCAGCTTCTTTAATTCCTATTTCTTCTTCTAATAATGATTTTTCCTTTTCTAATGATGCTAATGTTAAATTACCATTTAATAATTCATTAATTTTCTGATCTTTTTGAGATAACTCTTCTTGTAATTGATTTAACTGTTTAGTATTATCAACTATTGGATTATTTTTAATATTTTCTTGATATTCAAGGATCTTTTGATCTTTTTCTCCTAATTGTGTACTGTAATTAGTTATTTGTTCATCTTTTGTTTTTAGTTCTTCTTGTAATTTAGTTAATTGTTCACTATTATCCACTGCAGGAATAGTTTCTAATTTTGTTTTTAATTGATTTATTTCTGTATTTTTTGTTTCTAATTCTTCTTGTAATTTAGTTAATTGTTCACTATCATCTACTGATGAGTTAGTTTTTATTGTTTCAATTTCAGCATCTTTTCTCTTTAATTCTTCTCTTAAAAGATTTATTTGCCTTATAAATGGTTCTTTTGATTGATTTTCACTTGTTGATTCTAATTGTTTTGTTGAATTTAGTTGTTCTTCTAATATAGTTATTTTATCCTTATATTGATTGATTATTGATTCATTAGCTTCAGATACTTCCATTGATGATATTTTTTCTATTTTTGCTTCTTGATCATTCAAGAGTAATATTTTATCATTTATTTGAAGATCTTTTTCTTTAATCTGGGTATCTTTTTCACTAATTAATTCAGTTAATTCATCAATTTGTGTTGATAACTTCTTATTTTCAGTTTCATTTTGAATAATAAGATTTTTTACTACTTCATTATTATTAATAGTACTATCCTTATTTTTTAATTCTGTTTTAAGATCATTAATTTCTTTAAAACAGGATTTAATAAGTTTCCGTAATTCTTCTGATTCTGTATCCTTTAAAAACGCCATGGTGATCACTAATTATATATATAACTATTCATACTTTTAAACTTTTTTAATACTTTTTTCTTTTTTTAATTGTTTTTATGTAATTTAATGTGTATTTTGAAATAATAAACCCTATAATTAAGCCTACAATTACATCAGATGGATAATGCACCCCTATATAAATTCTTGAAATTCCAATTAATATTGCCAACAATATACATATTAATAAATGATTATATTCTTTTCCCAAAATATAAAATCCTGCTGCAGCTGTTGCTGAATGACCTGATGGAAATGAAGGATCTGTACCATGATATAATAAATAAACTCCATTTAAAACTTCATAAGGTCTTGGACGAAGAATAGCATATTTAATTAGGTTTACTATTATAAAAACTATTATTAAAGAAGCTATAAAGGATATTATCTTTTCTTTTTTACGTTCATTATCAAACAATAAAATTAATAAGATTATAATTACCCAAGTTCCCATAAGTCCAAAAGCTGTTAATGATTGCATTATATTATCAAGTAATTGTGTATGTATAAATAAATTAATATGATAAAATAATGTTACATCAATATTATAAAGAAGATCAATAAGATACATTGTTTAAAAAAAAATATAGATAGGGATTATTATAAGTATAATTTTGATATAAGTTCTGCATTTAGAATTGAAGCTCCAGCAGCTCCTCGAATAGTATTATGTCCAACAAGACTATATTTAAAACTATTTTCAAATACATCTTCACGAACACGTCCTACTGAAACACTCATACCATTTCCAGCATCACGATCCATACGTGGTTGTGGTCTATCTACTTCTTTTCTTACAATAACAGGATTTTCAGGAGCAAAATGTAAATTTTCTTTTTGAGGTAAACCTTTAAATTCAGCCATAGTTTCTTCAATATCTTCAACAGTTAGATCTGATTCTTCAAATTCTATACATACAGATTCAGTATGTCCATCAATAACTGGTGCTCTATTACATGAAGCACTAAGTGGGAAATTTGCTTTTTTAACAAGTCCTCCATTAGCAGATCCTAATAAATGTAATGTTTCACTTTGCATTTTTTCTTCTTCTTCACCAATATATGGTACAATATTATCTAATATTGCCATAGATGGAATACCATTATAGCCAGCACCAGAAATAGCTTGCATAGTTGCAACATTAACACGTTTAAATGTATATTTATCAAATAAAGGTTTTAACGTTAAAGTTAATGCTATAGTTGAACAGTTTGGATTAGTAACTATAAAACCATCCCAATCATTTTTTTCTTGTTGTAATTTAATCATTTCTAAATGTTCAGGATTAACTTCTGGTATAACTAAAGGTATATCTTCAGCCATTCTCATAGCACTAGCATTAGAAGCTACTCCAAATTTTGTAGCAAATTCTGGTTCAACAGTTTTAGCAAGTCCTGCAGGTAATGCAGAAAATACAATATCCACATCATCATCAACTTTATCAGCTTGGGTAGGAACAACTTCAATATCTTTTACTTCTTCAGGAATTGGTGTATTTAAATGCCATGTAACAGCATCTTCATATTTTTTACCAGCTGATCTTTCAGATGCAGCAACACTTATAATATCAAATTCAGGGTGTTTGGATAATAATTGAATAAATCTTTGACCAACCATTCCAGTAGCACCTAATATTCCAACATTTTTCGTCATGATTATTTATCTCCTTTTTTTATTTTATAATCCTAAAACATCATTCATATTAGCAGTATTTGTTTTTTGTTTAGTCATCATATAATTAATAGCTTTAATAACTCCATTTGCAAATGCTTGTCTAGTACCTGCTTTATGAGTAACTTCTATTCTTTCACCATCTCCAGCAAATAATACTGTATGATCACCAACAATATCTCCACCACGAATTGCATGAATTCCTATTTCATTAGGTTTACGTGCTCCAACAAGTCCTTCACGACCACAAACCATATTTTCTTCTAGATTAATATTAAGATTTTTAGCAATTACTTCAGCAGCTTTTGTTGCAGTTCCAGAAGGAGCATCTTTTTTATTATGATGATGTGATTCAATAATTTCAACATCATAATCAGAACCTAATATTCTAGCTACTTCTCCCACAATATTAAAGAAAACATTAACTCCAGTAGCCATATTTGGTGAAATAATAGCTTTAATATCATTTTTGATAATAGCATCATCAAATTTTTTCAATTGTTCTTCACTAAAACCAGTAGTTCCAACAACAACATTAACACCACATTTGGCACATGTTAAAATAGTACCTTCTGCAGCTTTAGCAATAGTAAAATCAACAAGAACATCTGGTTTTTTATCTAATAAATTTTCTTCTAATTTTTCAGCCCCAATAACTTCTACACCTAAAGGATCTAATCCTAAAAAACTTCCAATATCTTTTCCTTCCATTGGAGTATTTGGAGCTTCAATAGCTAAATTTACAGTCATATTATCTTGTTCTAGAATAGTTCTAATAATTCTAGACCCCATATTTCCACAACATCCAGTTACTGCAACATTAATCATAAACACATCTCCATTATAATAAATTATCTTTAATTAAGATATTTTTTAATATTTCTTCATTATCCGTACTCATTTCATTAATAGGCATTCTTAAATAACCATTCATATTGCCCATTAATTCTAAAGCTTTTTTAGCAGGAGCAGGACTAGCTTCTATAAACATAACATCCATAAGATCATATAAATCATAAGCAAGTTTACTTGCAGTTGAAAAATCATTCTCAAGACATTTATTTACCATATTACTCATACGTCTAGGATCCACATTAGCAGCCACACTAATTAATCCTACAGCCCCTTGAGCCATCATAGGTACAGTTAAAACATCATTTCCAGATAATACTTTAAAATTATCATTTAAACCATCTTTTTCAAGACAAGACAATAATTTAGCAAATTTATCAAGATTAGGATTTGCTTCTTTAATAGAAACAATATTATCTAAACAAGCTAAATCACAAATAGTTTCAACAGATAAATCAACACCAGTTCTTGAAGGTACATTATATAACATGATTGGAATATCATTAGTATCATTTAATATTTTAAAATGTTCATACATACCAGACTGTTGAGGTTTATTATAATACGGTGTTATTACAAGAGCAACATCTGCTCCAACATTTTCGGCATATTTAACTAATTCTTTAGCTTCAGCTGTAGAATTACTACCAGCTCCTGCAAGAGTAGTTACACGACCATCAACTTGATCAATAAGAATGTCAATAATTTTTTTATGTTCATCATGACTTATTGTAGCAGATTCTCCTGTAGTACCAACAGCTAATAATCCATCTACACCATTTTCAATTAAAAAATCTATATGAGATCTATACCTTTCTTCATCAATTTCATTGTCTTTGGTAAATGGTGTTACCATAGCAACATGTGTTCCTTCTAATTTCATTTTAAAATTCTCCTAATTAAATCATAAGTTTTTTGACCATCATTTTCATCAACATACAAAATAACTTCTGTTTGACTTGATGATATTTCAACAATATTAATTTTATTATCATGCAATGGTTTTGTAATCCTAGATATAATGCCAGGATTATCAATAAAATCATGACTAACTACTGTAATCATATTTATTGAAGGTCCTAATGAAACACCACTAAGATTATCATTTTTAAGAACAATTTCATGTAATAATTTATGTGCTTCTTTAGCAACTTCCTTTTTAAAGAATATAGTTAAAGATCTTTCGCCAGTAGAAAGACCACATATATTAATATTCTTCTTTGAAAGTTGAGAAGTAACTTCTGATAAAACACCTTTCTTGGAAGATAAATCTTCCCCAACAACAGCAACAACAGACAATACTCCATCATACATAGTAGTTGTAATTAATTCCCTCGATGAATTGGAAGGACCTATAATTTCAGTTCCATTAACCGTTAAATTTCCATGTTCAAAACCAATAATTTTAGCTTTAATATCAGGATCTTTATATACTAATGCATTAGGATGTAATACTTGAGCACCATAATTTGCAAGATCAATCATTTCTTCCACAGTAATATTTTCTAATTTTTTAGCAGACTTAACCTTACGTGGATCTGTAGACATTACCCCATTTACATCGGTAACTATGATAACTTCATCAGCATTAAGACAATCCCCTAAAAGGAAAGCTGAAATATCACTACCACCACGACCTAATGTTGTAATAGTATTAGTACAATCTCTTCCTATAAATCCACAAATAACAGGAATAATACCTTGATCAAGTAAATTTTTTATATATTTGATTTGTCCACGAGTTTTTTCCATATTAATATTAGCATTTAAATAAGAACTATCAGTAATAACTGGCCAATACTCAGAATAAGGATCAATATATTCTGATTTAACTCCTAATGATTCAATAGCAGCAGCCATAATTCGAACACTTTGCATTTCACCCATGGATAATATATTAGCTAAATGTTTTTCTGTAACTTGTTCCCCAATAGATTCTTTAACAAGTTTAATTGATTCATCTGTAGTTTTATTAATAGCAGATACAACTACAACCAACTGATTGCCTTTCATAAACTCATCTACTACTGATTGTGCAGCTTTCCGTATTCTTTCACCAGTACCTACAGATGTACCTCCAAATTTAGCCACGATTATTCCCATAAACTTCACCTTTAAAATAAATTTCTATAAAATTGAAAAATTCAATACTTTTGTTAAAAAATTGAATATAATATATTAGTACTAAACTTTATATTATTATTTTTATACATAACTATTATATGAAAATTACCAAAAATATTCTTAAATTTCATTTCCAATAAGCATATTAATTATTAATTTTATTATTTTATAAAGTAAATAATTTTATAACAAATTAATAGTTATTTTTTAAAAAAAATAAGTTTAACAACCCTATATTTTCAAAAAAAGACAAATAATTCAAAATTAAAGATATTAATATAAAAAAATTAATAAAATATATAAATAGAATAATATAAAAAATATAAATATGGTTAATGTAATTGAACTTTTTGCTGGAGCTGGTGGTTTAGCACTAGGATTAGAACAAGCAGGATTAAAACACAAATTATTAGTAGAAATTGATAAAGACTGTGTATCTACTCTAAAAAATAATAGACCACACTGGAATATCATACATGATGATGTTAAAAATGTTAAATTTAGTAAATACCATAATGTTGATGTAGTTACTGGAGGTTTTCCTTGTCAGGCATTTAGTTATGCTGGGAAAAGATTAGGTTTTGAAGATACTAGAGGAACACTTTTTTTTGAATTTGCTAGGGCTGTAAAAGAAATAAATCCTAAAATATGTATTGCAGAAAATGTTCAAGGTCTTGTAAGACATGATAAAGGAAGAACAATTGAAACTATGATAAATGTTCTTAAATCTCTTGGTTATCAAGTTCAATACCAAGTACTAAATGCATCGGAGTATGGTGTAGCTCAAAAAAGAAAAAGATTAATCTTAGTTGGAACAAAAAATGTGACATTTAATTATCCTAAAAAACAAGCTAAAATTCCAACAATAAAAGATGCATTAAAAAATGTGCCTAAATCAAAAGGAGTAAAATATTCTGCAACAAAAGAAAAAGTATTGGATTTAGTTCCTCCGGGAGGTTGTTGGGTTGATTTACCTGAGGATATTAAAAAAGATTATATGGGTAAAAGTTATTTTAGTGGTGGTGGAAAACGTGGAATGGCAAGACGAATGTCATGGGATGAACCATGTTTAACTCTTACAACAAGTCCTTGTCAAAAACAAACTGAAAGATGCCATCCAGATGAGACAAGACCATTTACTATTAGAGAATATGCCCGTATACAATCATTTCCTGATGATTGGATTTTTTCTGGAGGATTAACCTCACAATATAAACAAATAGGAAATGCAGTCCCGGTTTTATTAGCTAAAGAAATAGGAAAACAAATAATAAAAGCATTAAATGAACCCAAACAACATAAACATCTAATTCAAACAACATTACCTATTTAATATTTTTCTTTTAAGTTCTTCTATTTTTTCATGATCTAAATATGGTAAATAATAATCAGCATCTAATATATCATTGATTGCAGAACTAATTACAGAAAATAATTGTTCATATGCATCTTCTTTACCTGTTACCAAAGCATATAATTTATCCCCACTAATCTTTCTAATTTGATCATTCGTATTTCCCTTATATTCCCAAGGAATATCCTCTGAAATATAATTTTTATCTATGATTACAGCCCAATATACTGTAGCATTAGGATATTTTTTAAGAATGTTTTCTAAATTTTCTCTACATGTTTTTGATGAACTTGCGTTCATTGTATTATGTTTATTTTTTAATTCAATAAATATTGTTTCATCTTCATTTTTAAGATCAACCTTAGTCTCATCACCTCTTCCAAGATCAACCCAGCCTTCAACACAACCTAACAAATTTTGATGAAATTCTCCAATTTTATTATTAATACTTTTATCATTTTGTCTTATAATTTCAAAATGTTTCCATGCATCTAAATCAAATTGATAATAATACATGTCAAACAATACTTTAAAAATATCTGTGGTATTTTTATTATTAATTAAAACATCAAAAGATTCTGATTCTAACGATTCTTTAGAAGGATAAGCATTTAGTACTTTTTCTACACACTTTAAGAAATCTTCATCTGTTACAAAATTTACATATTTATTCATGTTTAGTTGTATTATGTTAATATTATAAATAATAATATCCACATTAAGAATAATATTTTTTTTAGAATAAGTTATATTGAAAATTTTATGTTAATAGAATAGTTATTTTAAAAAAAGAAATTGATTTAAGGATTTAATAATAAAATCCTGCTTATTGATTTGCTATTTTTGTAGCATAGCCTGCTATTTTGTTTCTTAAGTGTTTTGTACTTACGGTTGAGTATTCTTCTACTACTTTTTTATTATTTTCAAAGTCGTCTGTGAATTTATCCCCGTATATTTCTACTAATTCTTTTGCTGTTCTTTTTACAAATGTTGTTCTTATATTTCCCATTATATTTTTCCTCCTTATTTGAAATATTATATTTTTTTTAATTTAAAGAATGACTATTTAATTTTTTTAAAAAAATGAATTTAAAGATAAAATATTTTAACTCATTTCATTTTGTTTATCTTTATTCATATTCATTAATATATCAATTATCTTAATTACATCATTAGTTTCAATATTTTTATCAGCAGTTAATACTCTTATTTTTTCATGGATCTTTTCTTCTCTTGAAGGATCAAAAATATCCATATTAAGAGATTTTTTTGCTTCTATTACATTTTTAGCTAATTTTGTTCTCTTATCAATTAATTCTATTAATTCTTTATCTATTAGATCAATATTATTTCTTGTTTCTTCTAATAATATCTTAGCTTCTTGTTTATTCATAACATTATACTCTTTAAAAATTAAGTGTTATATTATACTCTTTTTAATCCAGTATTATCGGTGGAGACTTCAATTATTCTTCCAGGATATTCTGATAATGCTTCTTTTATATTTCCTAAATATTCATTATCAGATAATATTATGTATGCTGAACCAGTACCCGAAAGTCCTGCAGCATATGCACCTGCTTTTAATGCTTTCATAGTTATTTGAGTATTAAAATCTAGTGAAGTGCAGTAAAGAATTCCATTTAGAGTAAGAGCATCTGTAATATTGTCATTTATAGCTTCTTTATAGGCTAACTTAACAAGTGGTGCTAAAAGTTTCATACTTTTAACATCAGCCTGTCCACTATGTGAATTTTTGTTAGGTATATATATTAATATTTTTTGATTGTCTTTTAGTTGTTTATGTTTTATTACTTTTCTTTTGTAATTATCAGTAATGTACAATCCACCATAATAAGATGCTATTGCATCATCATATGCTCCCGTTATTGTTACTTTTGCTTCAAGAGAAGCATCTATTGCAATATTTAATATGTCATCATCTGTTAAATTAACAGCTTCCATTGTAAGATTTGTTTTTTCAAGTAGTGCTAGAATTGTTGCTTTTACTATAGCATTGGATGATGCACTACTACTTGATAACCCTGATGCCATTGGAATATCTGATTTGGTTTTAACTTCTATTTGAATATTTTTAAGATTGAATTTATCACACTTATTTAATGCATCATATGCATATCTTACTGCAATTTTCATCATGTCAGTATTTATATTCTTATTATCAACAATACATGTAATTTCAATATCATCTTTTGTATTAAATCCTATTATATTAACCTCTGCTGTTAAGTATAATGAAATTGCAAATGCAGAACCTTTACCCATACTTATACCATTAATCACTGTAGCTGATGCAGGAGCTATTATCTTAACCATAAAATATCATTAACCTCTAAATTTATAATTTTAATTAAAAAAAATTATGAAAATAATTTTTAAATAAGTTAGTCTTATATAATAAATATATTAGAATTAATTATTAAATACTAAGAATTTAAAATACATTGTTTAATTAAGAAAATAATTAATTTAAATAAAAATATTAAAAAAAAGGAGATCATCAGATATGGTAGTAAAAGTAGAAATTTTTGTGTCCCAATCTTGTCCATATTGTCCAATGGCAATAGAAGCAGCAGATAAAGTTAAATCAACTATAGGTGATGGAATAGAAATTGAAAAACTTGACGTATCAGAAAATCCTGATAAAATAAAAGAATATGACATAATGTCTGTACCAGTAATTGCAATAAATGGAAAAGTAGTTTTCACAGGTGTTCCAACAGAAGAAGAATTACAAGCAGCAGTTACAAGCAGAATGGATGATTAAAAAAATAAAAGGAGTAAAATCATTAGTTTTACTTCCTAATGAAATACTCTTTTTTAAATAAAAAATAATGATAAAATATGACAAAAGATGAAAATGGAATAACAACAGGTAGTGTAGCAACAGCAGCAAGTTTAGCAGCTCTTTTACGAATTAAAAATCAAGACACACACATAGTAACTATAACAACTCCTAAAGAAACTATAAATGTAGAAGTGGAACATACAACAAAACTTGCCCCAAATAAAGCAACAGCAACAGTGAAAAAACCAACATATAATGATCCTGATGTTACAAGAGGTATTGAAATAATTGCAGAAGTTACATTAACTGATAAACCAAAAGAAATAGAAATAATTGGTGGAAAAGGTGTTGGAACTGTTACAAAATCAGGCTTACAAATACCTGTAGGACAAGCTGCAATTAATCCTGTTCCTCGTCAAATGATTACAAAAAATATAAAAGACAATTTATTACCAAATCAAGGTGCAATAGTAAAAATTATAGTACCATTAGGAGAGAAATTAGCCCCTAAAACTATGAATAAAAGATTAGGTATAATTAATGGAATATCCATACTTGGAACAACAGGAATTGCCAGACCAATGTCATCAAAAGCATATATGAATTCATTAAAATATCAAATAACTGTAGCAATAGCTGGAAATTATAAAGATTTAATATTTGTTCCAGGAAATATAGGAAATAAAATAGCAAAACAATTAATAGACATTAATGAAGATCAACTAATAGAAATGAGCAATTTTGTTGGTTTTATGATTGAAGAAGCAGATAAAACAGGACAAATAGACAATATACTCATTTTAGGTCATGCTGGAAAATTAATAAAAATAGCTGCTGGAATAACTAATACTAAACAAAGTGTTGCTGATGCACGTCGAGAAATAATGGCAGCTTATACTGCAATTAATGGAGCAGATACTAAAACAATCCAAGATATTTTTAATTCAAATACTACTGAAGATATGATTAAAATATTAGATGAGAAACAATTAACAAATAAGGTTTTTGAATCTATTGCTGATCATATAATTGAATTATGTAATCTTAAATATGATATAAACTTCAGTGTAATAATAGTTAAAATGAATGGCGAAATATTAACCCCTGAACATGCTAAAAATACCCCATTTAAATTAAAATAGTTTCTATTAAATCTATTTAATATTATTAACTACGATATTTTTTTGTATCTTATATTGGTTTTTTATTTTTAAATATAAAATTAAATTGAAAATAATTATGAACTTCTTTTTAAATATAGTATTCTTTTTGAATTATCTATTAATATATTAATTGTGGATTATAGATTTATTTATTAATTAAATATATTTTTTAGTAAAGAGAAAGTTTATAGGTTTTTTTATGAAAATATGTATTATTGGACAATATCCACCTCAAATTGGAGGTATAGCAACATATACTAGTATGCTTGAGGATGTACTAAAAAAAGAAGGACATACTGTTTATATTTTAACTTATGCATCTTCTGATAGAGCTGATGATGAATATCATATTAGTGTTCCTGTTTTGAATATTCCATTATTTCGTGGTGTATTTTTTACTTTATTTTCTATTATTAAATTAATTTTTTTAATTAGAAAATATGATATTGATTTGGTTCATGCTCATTATCTTATTCCTCCTGGTTTAATTGCTGTTGTAACTAAGTTATTTACTGGTATAAATGTTGTTGTTACTGTTCATGGTTCTGATATTAATATTTTACCTGATAATAAATTATTAAAACCTGTTTTAAGGTATGTACTTAATCATGCAGATAGTGTATACTTTGTAAGTTATTTATTAAAAGAAAAAGCTGAAAAGTTATTTGGTAATATTAGTAGTAAAAGTTATGTTACTAAAAATACTGTCAATATTGATAAATTCAATGGTAAATGTGTTAATAGAAAATCTGATAGAATTATTGTATCTTTTATTGGAAATCTTGTTAAACAAAAAGGTTTAAATTATCTTTTAATGGCTAAAAAAGATTCAGTAGTTGATTATGATCTTTGTATATATGGTGATGGTGTTGAAAAAGATAATTTATTAAAAATAGTTCATGAAAATAATATAAAGAATGTTTATTTTAAAGGTAGTACTAATGTTTCTTGGAAAGTTATTGCTTGTAGTGATATAATTGTCTTACCTTCTATTAGTGAAGGATCAAGTATTGTAGCTTTAGAAGCTATGTCTTCTGAAAAACCTCTTGTTGCAACACGAGCTGGAAATATTAGTGATATTATTTCCAATTATAAAAATGGTGTTTTAGTTGATATTGGTGATAGTGATGGTTTAAGAATTGCTATAGATAAACTAGTTGAGGATAGTTCTTTAAGAAAAAGAATTGGAGTTAATGCTCGTAATTATGTTGTTGAAAATTTTTCTGTTATGGAAGTACCTTACATGAAAGAATAATTAGAAGTTATAAGTAATAAGA
>JAUNXU010000044.1 GCA_030539615.1 Methanobacteriaceae archaeon
TTTTATCATATAATTAAAGATTAATATAAAAAACCATATACTAATTAGTAATTATATAAAATAATTAAAAAGATTTACTAAAAAATTTCTTTTTATTTAAGGTAGGGATTTAAAATATGAAAATAGTTTCAATATCTCGTGTAAAAAATGAAATGGATATTATAGAAACATTTGTTAGGTATAATTTAAATATTGTTGATGAAATGATAATATGGGATGATAATAGTTCTGATAAAACATTAGATATATTAAAATCATTAGAAAATGAAGGTTTACCTATATCAATAATAGAAAATAAAACTTTAAAAGATCAAGTAGAAATAATTAATACACTTTTTAAAAAAGCATTAGAAAAATATGATGCTGATATAATTCTACCATTAGATGCTGATGAATTTATAGTGGGTAAAACTAATCCTCGTAAAATTTTAGAAGAATTAGACTTAAATAAATATTATCATGTTTTATGGAAAACATATATTCCTAATTTAAACACTAATCTATTTTCATTAGAATCTTTAGAATATATTAGAGATCCTAAAATAGAAATAACTTCTAAAATAATTATTCCTTCAGGAATATGTGAAAAATATGATGTTAAAATTGAAAAAGGATCTCATAATATATTTAATGAAAACAATATAATACCTAATGATTCTTTGGATTCATTAAAAATAGCACATTGTCCAATAAGAAGTAAAGAACAATGTATTTCAAAAATAGTAACTGGTTGGTTAAATAATATTACTAATTTTTACAAAAAACCTCTTCATTCATGGCATCAAAAAAAATTATTTCAATTAATACTAGAAAAAAATGGACAACTTACAAATGATGATTTAATAGAATTTACTAAAGAATTTTCATCACATAATGCTAGTAAAGATATAAGTCTTAAATATGATCCATTTGATTTAAGCTTCTGTAAAAACATTCAATTAAGATATACTAATAATATAAAAGTTCAAGATTATACTAATATACTTGAAAATTCTGAGAATATATCAGTAAATTATGCATTAACAAAACAAAAACTAAATGATATTAATGAAATTATTTTAAATAATGATAAATCACTAAATGAAAACTATCTAAATTTACTTGAAGAATCCTATTCTTTTATGAAAAAAAGAATTTATGTACTGGAAAATGAATTAATTCTTAATGAAAAAAAGCATAAACAAGAATTGTATAAGTTAAAACAAGAAATGCTTGATTTTAAAGTATCTTCTAACAATAAATTAGATGAATTAAATAAATTAAAAGATAAAAGAGTTAAAGAATTATATGACTATCGAAATAATCAATTAAAACTTAAAGAAGAAAATTTAAAGTTATCAAAACAAAAATCTGAGTATTCTAATTCTCTTGAAAAATCTAAAAAAGAAATAATAAAACTAAATAAATTACTTGAACTTAAATAAATAAAGGTGATTTCAATTCAACCTAATGAAACTGAAAAGGAACTTAATAAGAAAATACAAGATTTAACTGTTAAAATATCTAGTTTAGAAAATCATAGGGAAGATTTAAAAGGGCAAGTTTTTAAAATAAAAGATGAAAGGAATAGATTAAAAGAAGAAAAGAATAAACTAAACAAAAAAGTTCTAAAATATGAAAAAGAAAATATTAACTTAATTAATGATTATAATAACTTAAAAAAACAAAATATAAATCTTCAAAAAGAGAATTACTTCTTTAAAGATAAGTTAAATGGTCTAAAAGAAGAAATGAAACAGAAGGTACTTAGTAGAAATTTAACTATTGATAATTTAAAAGCTGAAAAGAGTATTTTAATAAATAATTTTGAAATAGAAATTAATAATAAATTAAATTATGATGATGCAACAGTATTAATTCCTTATAGTTATAATCATGAATATTTAGAAAATATTGAAATTACTCTTAAATATTTATCCTCTATTGGAATAAAAAATATATTAATATCTGAACAAGGAATGATACAAACAGCAGATGTTCTTAAATTTAAATATCAACATCTTTTCAAGTCATTTGAAGTAATATTTATAAAATATCATGGTAGATTCAATAGATCAAATGCAATAAATAATGGTGTTAAAAATATTAATACAAATTATATTTTCATATCTGATGGTGATGGAATCATACCTAAAAAAAGTTATGATGAAGCATTAACTTTAATAACTGATAATTTTGACATTGTTTTCTTATTTGATAGAAAAATAAAAGATATTATTAATAAAGAAGAGTTTATTAAAGATTATGATTTTTCAAAAATTGATAGTTCAATTCAATATAGGAACAATTCTGATGGAGGAATAATCTTAGTTAAAAAAGATTCATTAGAAAAAATAGGAATGTATAATGAAAATTTTAAAGGATGGGGATTTGAAGATAATGAATTTATGTTACGTGCTAATTATTTTAATTTGAATATAATAAGACTTCCTTACATCTTTTATCATCTTCATCATAAAAAAGCTAAAAAAGCTTTAAAAAATATTGATTTAATGGATGAAATATATAAATTATATATTAATGATCAGGATAAATTAGAAGAATATATTGATAACAATTTAAAGACAATTTCTGAAAATGTGAATATTAATCAATTTTCAAATATAGAAATAGATAAAAAAACATTTAAAGAAACTGTTGTCAAAAATAAGAAACAAGTTCATAATCAACTATTATCAATAATTATGCATGTTTATAATACAGATAAAAAATTTATTGATAGAGCAATAAAACACTTAAGAAATCAAACAATAGGCTTTAAAAATATAGAATTAATAATTGTAAATGATTGTTCAGAAGATAAATTGGTTGATAAAGTATTATATCAATATATAAATGATTTTCCAAATATTGTAGGAATCTTTTTAGATCATAATAGTGGAAGTCATGGTAGACCATATAATATTGGGATTGAGTATTCAACAACAAACTATGTAATGTTTATAGATGGATATGATTATTATAAAGATAATGTTTGTGAAATATTATATGGTTTAATAAAAAAAGATAATGCAAAAATAGTATCAGGAAACTATATTAATTCTTATATTAATAAATCAGTTAATTGGGAAGAATATGGTCTTAATATAAAAGAAAATGTGTTTCAAAATGTAACAGATTCAATTTTAAAGATGAATTCTGTTATTGAAACAAAAATATATGATAAATCCTTTTTAACAGAAAATAATATTGAATTTAGGGAATATGAACCTTATAGTGAAATTTTATTTAATTATTTAACATTATTAAAGTCTGATAAAACAATTTTCATTGATGAAATAGTTTATATAGATGATATTCAAAATAAAGAAAATAAATCATTTTTAATAACGCATAATAAACAAGATCTAATAAATTCAATGAATATGATTAGGAGTGCATATTTAATATTTTATAATGAATATCAAGATTATGCTTATATTCCACTTGAAAAAGTAGAACACTGGGTAAAATATGAATTAATTTTATCTAATTTAACTAAAAAAGAAATTAAAGAAGTTTGTGAACTTGTTAGTGATATGTTCCAATTATTTTTAATATCTGAAAAAAATGAATGTTCTAATAATTTAAAAGTGTTATTTAAATCAATTGCTGATTGTGATTATGATAACTTTTATATTGGATATTGTAAATTAAAAGATAAATTATAAAGTTATTAATGTATGTTTTGTTGATAAGATATAATTTTCTTAAAATTCTTATTTTTTTATAAAGAAATATTTAATATAATTGATAAATATTACATTATGATTATAGAATTTATTAAGGAGAATTTTTTCTATTTACATCCGGGTTATACAACCTTTAATACTATAATATTTGGAATTGTACTTGGATTAATAGTAATTATAATAATTGAAATGTTTCAAAGATTAAAAAAAGATCCTGGTGAATTATTACCCTTTTTGATTCCATTTATATTATTTGGATCAAGTACAAGAGCTTTAGTAGATAATCATGTTTATCCAAAGACATATCTTTTAGTAACACCTGGATTGTATATATTTGTAGGTTTATTAACAATTGCAGTATTACTAATAAGTATATTCTTAGAAAAGAAATATAATAAAAATTATTGTAAAACAATTGCACTATTTGGAATACTATTTTGTATACCAAATATAATATTATATGTTCTTCATGGAATTTCTTTAACAACATTATCTATAGAATTATTCTTATGGATAATAATAAGTTTACCATTTATATTATTGAAAAATAAATTTAAAGTATTAAATAATAATATAAATCTATCAGTATTGTCTGCACATATATTTGATGCAACATCTACATTTGTAGCAATAGAATTTTTTGGATATACAGAACAACATGTACTTCCAACATTACTTATTAATTCAACACAAACTGCATTGGTAATGTATCCTTTAAAAATAATTATAATATTAGGAGTATTATATATTATAGATAATTATTTAGAAAATAAAACAACACAAAACATGTTAAAATTAGCAATATTTATTCTAGGATTAGCACCTGGAATAAGAAATGTACTAACATTAGCTTTAATGTATTCATAATACTTGGAGAATAACAATGACATACAATCTAGAAAAAAGTAACATGGTTTACAATCCACCTAAAAATGTAACAGTTTATGATACAACTTTACGTGATGGGGAACAAACACCAGGAGTAACAATAACACCTGATGAAAAGAGATTAATAGCACAAAAATTAGATAATTTAGGTGTTGATATAATTGAACTTGGTTTTCCTGCTGCATCCTATGGTGAACAAGAATTATTTAAAAAAATAAAAGAAGAGAACTTAAATGCTGAAATAAGTGGATTATCAAGAGCATTAAAAAATGATATAGATAAAGCAATAGAAACTGATATAGAATACATTCATGTATTTATAGGAACTTCTCCATTACATAGGAAATATAAATTAAAAATGAATAAGAGTGAAATAATTCAAAGAGCAGTAGACTCAGTAGAATATATAAAAGATCATGGAATAAAAACAGAATTTTCAGCAGAAGATGCAACAAGAACAGAATTTGAATATTTATTAGAAGTATGTAAAAGTGTACAAGAAGTAAAAGTTGATAAAATTAATATACCTGATACTGTGGGAATATCAATTCCAAGACAAATAAATCAAATAATTACAGATCTTAAAAAAGAAATTACAGTACCTCTAAGTATTCATTGTCATAATGATTTAGGTTTGGCAGTTGCAAATAGTTTAGCTGCTGTTGAAGCAGGAGCAAATCAAATACAATGTACAGTTAATGGATTAGGTGAACGTGCAGGAAATGCTTCTTTAGAAGAATCTGTAATGGCATTAAAAACAGCTTATAATATAAATACTTCAATAGATACTAGGCAAATTTATAATATTTCAGAATCAATATCAAGAATAACTGGAATTAAAATGCCTCCTAATAAAGCAATAATAGGTGAAAATGCATTTGCTCATGAAGCAGGAATACATGTACAAGGTATATTAGAAAATTCAAATACATATGAAGCAATTTCTCCAGAAGTAGTAGGTCACAAAAGGAGGATAGTTCTAGGAAAACTTACGGGAAAATCAGCTATACAATCAAAATTAGATGAATATAATATAAAATTAACATCAAAACAGTTTAAACAATTATATACTCAAATAAAAGAGATGGGTGATCATGGAAAAACAATTACTGATCTTGATTTTAGAGCATTATCTGAAAATATTCAAGGAAAACCTAAAAAAGAAAGAATAAAACTAGTTGGTGTATCTGTAATGACTGGTAATAATACTCTTCCCACAGCAAGTGTAAGTTTAAAAATTGATGATAAAATTAAAGAAGGTGCAAAAACAGGGGTAGGACCAATTGATGCAGCATTAAATGCTATAAGAGATATAGTTAAAGAATTAATAGACATAAACTTGGATGAATATCATATTGAAGCAGTAACTGGTGGAACAAATGCATTAGGAGAAGTATTTGTAGTAACAAGTGATGAAAAACATAATAAAGCAACAGGTAGATCAACATCTAGTGATATTGTAATGGCAAGTATAGATGCTGTTTTAAACTCAATAAATAAATTATTAATGATAAATTAAATTATATCTTATTAAACTGATATTTTAAGCAATTAACTATTATTAGTAAACAATAAATATATATAGATTACTAAAGAAAATAATAAATAAGCTATAAAAAAATATATAGTTTACACTTTAATCGGAGGAATACAAAAATGCCAGAAGAAGAAAATATTGTTTACATCGGAAATAAACCAGTAATGAACTACGTTCTAGCTGTAGTAACACAAATGAACAGCGGAGTATCAGAAGTTATATTAAAAGCAAGAGGCCGAGCAATAAGCAGAGCTGTAGATGTTGCAGAAATAGTAAGAAACAGATTCATATCTGACGTAACTATTGCAAAAATAGACGTATGTACAGAAGAAATTGTTGGAAATGAAGGAACATCCTCCAATGTTTCAGCAATAGAAATACAATTATCTAAATAACTATAATATTTTTTAATTAATAAAAAGAAGCTTATTATTAAAAGCTAATATTTTTATTTTTTTTTTAAAATAATAAAAAATTTTTAAAATTCTAAATTTAACTTATTTTTTTTAAATTCAAATTTCAATATCTCATTTTCTATATTTAACCATATTATTCAGAAATACTTATTTTCTCATATTGTAATTTCAATAATGAATCTTAATTTTTTATAAAAATATTAAATAAACTTCTAAAAAAAATGTTAATAAAAAAATAAATGGGAGGTTATAGTTAATACTTATCTATTCTTGTTTTCTTTTATGAAGCTTTCTAACTGTGTAAGCTCCACCTATTAAAATAATTAAGGTTGCTAGAATGTAATAAGTATATGTGCTTGTTGGACCTTCTTGTAAATCAGTATTTAATGAATAAATATAACCATCATTTGAAGCTGTAAATAATGAAGCTCCTGAAGTTATTGGTGATGATTGTATGCTTCCACCAAGAATAATGTATCCTGGATCATATGACCAATATTGACTTCCAGTAAATTTATTAAACATTTGTACTTCTCCACCATTAGTTCCAACAGCAATATTATTTCCAAATATTGTTGGTGTAGTTTCAATACCATTTCCTAAATTTAATTCCCATTTTTTAAGACCATCTCTTAAGTCTAATGAGTATAATTTACCTTTTTGAGTTCCAACATATAATGAATTTTGTCTTATATCAATTGATGGTGCTGCTTTAACTTCTGAACCAACATTGTATTCCCAATTTTCAGTACCATTAGCAGTATCTATTGCATATACATTTCCATCATCTGATCCTATATAAACTGTATTATCTTGTACTGATGGTGATGATTGAACATTATCTCCAGTTGTGTATTTCCATTTTAAAACTCCAGTTTGTGCATCTATTGCATATACATTTCCATCATCTGATCCTATATAAACTGTATTTCCATCTACTGTTGGAGATGATTTTATTGCATCATCTGTCTTAAATTTCCAAACAACAGCTCCATTATCTCTATTTAATGCATATACATATCCATCATCTGATCCAAAATATGCTTTTGAAGTATCTAATGCAGGGGTTGTTTTTACTGCACTTCCAACATTGTATTTCCAATTTTCAGTACCAGTTTCTGAATTTAAAGAATAAAAATAACAATCATTTGATCCTACAAATAATTGATTTCCAGCTACAGCTATACCTCCGTCTATAGGTCCTTCTGTTTCATAATTCCATTCTTCAGAACCATCTTCTGTATCTAATGAATGTATATTACCTTCTTTTGTTCCTACGTATAAAAATTTTCCTGAAAGTGCCATGGATGAATTTATTGATCCATTTAATTGAGTTGACCATGTATGTGTTGTGAAATCTGATACTGGATTAACATAACCTGTGTGTCTATTATTTCCTTGATCCATTGGCCATTCTGATGCTGTTAATGAGGATAATGATCCAATTAATAAACAGCAAATAATTAATCCTATTTTTATTGTGTTTTTCTTTGTCATATTATTTTTTCCTCAAATTATATATCTCTATTAAATCTTTTTACTGCTATTGCAAAGAATAATACTGTAAATCCAAGTAATACTAAAATATCTATAGCAATATCTCCTATACCTGCTCCTTGCAACATAACTGCTCTAAGAGCATCATTAGCATATGTTAATGGTACTACATAAGCTAATTTTTGTAAAATCCAAGGCATTGTTTCTATTGGGAAAAATACTCCTGATATAAACATCATTGGCATAGTAAATGGCATTATCATTTGAGTATAATCTTCTTGTGATTTAGCAGTAGCTGAAAACATTGTTCCAAAACCTACAAAACAAAGTGTTGCTAATATTAATAATAATAATAACAGTACTACACTACCATTTAACACCACTCCAAATAATGCAATTGCCGAAATAATTAATATTATTGACCTTACAAATTCTATTGATAAATGTGATACTATTTTTCCACCAATAACTGTTGCAATAGATGTTGGAGTCATAAATAATCTTGCTAATTCTCCTCTTTCACGTTCTCCTGCAATAGAATTTCCCATACTGAACATTGATGACATAAACATGGACATTGCCAGAACCCCTGGTAATAAAAAGTCAATATAATCAATATCTCCATATATTTTATCTACTTGTAATTTTATTGAGTTTGTTGTCTGAGCTATCGGATTTTGAGGTGTAGCCATTTGTGTTTCTAGTTCTGATGATAATTTTGCAAATAATGCTTCTGTTTTTGGAACTATACTACTTGTTGCTGTTTGATCTGATGAATCTATATATAGTAGCACGTTCTTTGACGAGTTTTTATCTTCATAGTCGGCAGGTAAAATTATTGCCGCCTTTTCTTCACCATTATCAACTTTATCTTTTGCTTCTTTTGGATCTGTTATTACAGTATCTACTTTATATGTATCATCGGCTTTTATTGCTGCAATTGTTTGATCTGTTAATTGTCCATCGGTTTGTTTTACTATTACAATCTGGCTGTTAGTTAGATCTCCGCCCATTCCATATCCACATAAAGCAATCATCAATATAGGAAATACTATCATTGAGATTAATCGTGCTTTATGTCTAAATAAAACAAGGATATCTTTTTTGATCATCCACCAGAATTTTTTTAATTCTATCAATTTTTAATCTCCTTTCGTTTTTTTGCTGTTAAATTTATAAATACATCTTCTAATGTAGGGTCATTAGTTTTTATTGATGCTATATTTCCATTATTTCGTAAAATTGTTGTTATAACTTTATTTACTGAATTTTCTGATTTTTTTAGTGCTAATGTTATTCTTCCATTAGCTACTTGTTCTACATATTTTACTGTGTCTAAAGTTTCAAGATCATTTATCATTTCTTCAGTAATATTGGTTACTATTGCTGTTATTTCTTCATCTTCATTTGTTATTGATGCTTTTAGTGATTCTATTTCTTCTTTATGATCTTCATCTTCATCTTGTTCTAAGTCTTGAATCATGCTTCGAATTATTGAATTATTTTCTTTTTTATTTTCTAATAATGAATCTTTTAATCCTTGCGGAGTATCTTTTACTGCTAATGTTCCTTGGTTTATGATGGATAGTGTATCACATATTTTATCTACTTCATACATGTCATGTGAACAAAGAATAATTGTATGTCCTTTTTCATTTAAATCTTCCATTAAATCCCATAGTACTCTTTTTGTTGTTGGGTCTAGTCCTACAGTTGGTTCATCAAGAAATAGGATTTGTGGTCTATGTACAAGACTTGCTACTACTGAAGTTTTTTGTTTCATTCCTCCAGATAATTGACTTATAAATTTATTTTCAGCATATTTTATATCTACTAATTCCATTAAGTCTTCTATTCTTTTTTCTTTTGTGTCTGGTTTTAGTCCATAGAAATCTGCACATAATTCTACATTTTCACGAACTGTTAAATCTTCATATAGGCTAACAAGTTGGGGTACCATTCCTATTTCTTCTCGTACTTGGTTAGGTTCTTTTGTTATATCGTATCCTGCTACTTTTGCTGATCCAGATGTTTTTTGTATGATGCATGTTAACATTTTTATTGTTGTTGTTTTTCCTGCTCCATTTGGGCCAAGTATTCCAGCTATTGTTTTATTTTCTACATTTAGATTTAGTTCATTTACAGCTTTAAATCCATTATCGTACACTTTTGTCAGGTTATTTGTTTCAATTGCATATTTCATTGGTATTTCTCACTCTCCTTTTTTAATTGGTATGAATACGTCTTCTACGAATTCAAAATATTTTTTTGATAGTTTTTCATGAAATAATTTTTTGCTTTTTGATAGTTTTTCTTTACCAAGTGGTGTTATTTGGTATATTTTGATTGTTCTATTTTTTTCTATTTTTTCTGTTTTTGTTATTGCTTCTTCTTTTTCAAGTTTGTGTAATATTGGATAAACTGTGCTTGTGTTTATTATTTCATTTTGTGAGTTGTACATTTCATTTATTTTTTTTGTTAAAGAGTATCCGTGTGATTTTTCTTTATTTAATAACCATAATATCATTATTTTTCCAAATCCTTTTAGAAAATTTTTTAATATTATTTTATCTATTTCATCTAGATCTTTTTTGTTATTTTGTTCATTCACTACTTTTTCTATCCTCCTTATTTTTTTTAATTATTGATTTTTTTATATATAAAAATTCATATATATAATATTTTGTTATATGTATTATTCTATTATTTTATATATATAGATTTGTATATATAAGTTTCTATCATATATCTTATTTAGTTATAAAATTAAAATAACTCTAAATTAATAAATAAAATTAAAATAATAATATTACTATCAACTGAAAAATATAATTTATTAAAAGGAGAATAAGATAAAAATGGAAAGTGATGTATTTTTTGTAGATTTTAAAACACAAACACAAAAAGATAGCAAAGTTGATAAGTTACAAAAATTATATAATAAACTTCAATTTAACAAAAATATAGAAAAAGATGATAAAGTAGCAATAAAACTACATTTTGGTGAATTAGGAAATGATACATTTATACAACCATTATTTATAAGACAAATAATTGATAATGTGAAAAAAACAAAAGGAAAACCATTTGTAACAGATACAAATACATTATATCATTATAAAAGACATAATAGTGTAGATCATTTAGAAACTGCAAATAAACATGGATTTAACTCAAGTACATTAAATGCTCCAGTAATAATAGCAGATGGAATGGAAGGATATAATTACAAAGAAATAAAAATATTTCAAAAACATTTTCAAAAAGCAAAGATAGCTAGAGACATAGTAGATAGTGAATGTATGATAGTTTTAAGTCATGTAAAAGGACATGTACTAAGTGGATTTGGAGGATCATTGAAAAATTTAGCAATGGGTTGTGCATCTAAAAAAGGAAAAGAAGATCAACATAAATTAGTTCAACCAATAATATCTAAACTTGCTTGTGTTGGATGTAAAGCATGTGTGGATGGATGTCCAGAAGGTGTAATTAGTGTAAAAGCATATGCATCAATAGATTATGAAAGATGTATTGGATGTAATGATTGTATAAGTTCTTGTCCAACAAATGCAATAAAACTTAATCTTGGAAATTTAGATGAATTCATGGAAGGTATGATGGAATATGTTTATGGTGCTGTTAAAGATAAACCAGAAAATAAAATAATATATATTAATTTTTTAATGGATATAATTCCTGAATGTGATTGCACACCTTATAGTGGAAAATCAATAGTGCCTGATATTGGAATAGTAGCAAGTTATGATCCTGTAGCTTTAGATCAAGCAAGTTATGATTTAATAAATAAAGCAAGTGGGATTGAAAATTCAGATTTAAAAGAAAATAAAGAATCAGGAAAAGATAAATTTAAAGGATTATATAGTCATATTAATGGGGAAACACAAATTAGTGAAGCAGAAAAATTAGGTTTAGGAACAAAAAATTATAAATTAATAAAAATTTAAATTAGAAGGTTAATAAGATATGGAAGAATTAAATAAAATTAATGAAAAATTAAGAAAAAATAAATATATATCTAATGATCAAATAAACACAACTTTATTTTTAGCTTTTCAATTACATAAACCTATATTAATAGAAGGTCCTCCTGGAACAGGAAAAACAGAATTAGCTAAAGTAATTGCAAAAAGTTTTGATAGAGATTTTTTTAGAATACAATGTTATGAAGGAATAACTTATGAACAAATAGTTGGTGAATGGAATTATCAAAAACAATTATTATATCTAGAAATAGCAAAAAATAGTCAAGAAGATAAAAATATTTTTTCCAATGAATTTTTTATAAGAAGACCTCTTTTAGATTCTTTTACAAATGATAAACCATCTTTATTGTTAATTGATGAAGTAGATAAAGCAGATGAAGAAGTAGAAAGTTATTTATTACAAGCATTAGGTGAAAAAGAGATAACAGTTAATGATCTTGATACATTTAGTCTAAATAATGATCTTATTGTAATATTAACATCTAATTCTCAAAGAACACTTCTTGATGAAACAAAAGATCGTTGTTTATATTTATATATTGATTATCCTTCATTTGAAAGAGAAATTGAAATTATAAAATCACGTATTCAAACAGCTCCTGAAAATCTTGTTGAAGAAATTGTTGATAAAACTCAGAAAATAAGAAAAAGTTCAATTTCAAAAAAACCTTCAATTAGAGGGACTGTAGATTGGGTTGAATCATTAATTGCATTAAATCAATTTGTTCCAACTCGTGAAAATCTTGAAGAAACTTTAACTGTTGTTGTTAAAAATGAAGAAGATAGACGAAAAGTTATAGAAGAAGTATTAAATAGGTTATAATAACTAATTTTATAATCTATATTAAAATTTTTTCTAATTCTTTAATATCTTCTATTATTATTGAACTTACCTCATATAATTCTGGAGGTAACTTCTCTTTTTGTTGTATTGTTAAGATAGATTTGTCTGCTTGAATAAGAGCTTTCATATCATTAGTATTATTTCCTACCATAGTTACATGAGAATATCTTTTTTGAAGTTTTTTTACAAGATTCTTTTTTCCATATGAATCTTGAGTATCATATATATTTTCTATAGGTATATTTAATAAATTACCTATTTTAGTAAGAGAATGTCTATTATCTCCTGATGCTAAATAAACATCATAACCTTTTTTTTGAATTAAGTCAATTTGATGTTTGGTCTCACTAAAAAAAACTCCTCCAGCAACATAAACATATTCAATTAGTCCTGTTTTAATATTTATAATTAAAGCAACACCACTACATATTTCAATAGAATATTTATTAATTAATATTTTACTTACTTCTTTTATATCTGAAATAGTAGTTGTATTATCTTTTATAATATCTATTAACTTTTTTTTAGTAATATGTGTATTACTGTAACTAATTTCTATTTTATCATAATTATTTATGATGTGATCTTTAATACTTATATTATTATTATTCTTTATTAATTCAGATATTGGTGTTTGTAATACAAGAATAAGATTATCTGGATTATCATTTATTAAACCTATAGTATTCGTTTCGAATAATATATTATTATTGTGCATGTTCTTAAGAACAGTGCAACGTTTCATAATTGTGCCGGCATTATCAAAAACAACTGATTTCATAATATCAAATAGTGTAATAATTTATTTAAAAAATAAGAAAAAAATGAAGGTTAAAAAATTTTAATCATTTAATTTGTCAGGACTTTCTCCTTCAATATAAAACATATCTTCAAGATTGAATACTTTTTCTGGACATGCTAATTGACATTTTTGACAAGCAATACCATTACAATAATCGGATCTAATTGTAGCAACACCATCATCAAGAGTTAATGCTTGTTCAGGACAAGTTTTTACACAAGTTTGACAATTGGTACATCCTTCAATTTTAGATTTAATTCTAGTTCCAATATTTTCAATGATAGATAATCCATTAATACCAAGATCAGGTATATCAGTTTCAAATAGTTTATGAATTTCTGGATCTTCTTCTTTTTCAGGTATTGTACCATATCCATATTCTTCTAACCATTCTTCATATTTCCAGAAAGGCATGTTTTGTTCACACATTGCAAGTTCAAGACCATATATTTTTTCAAATATTTCAGAGGTTGCAAGCATAATATGATTACTTCTCATACCATCAGCAATGTCTTGTAATTCTTGTAATACATCAGGATTTTTAACAATATCTATAGCCATAAGTAATGAAGTGTTACCTAATTGATAAATATCAAATGAACAAGCAGGAATTTGTCCTACAGTTAATGATTTAAGAGGATCTACATAAAATCCAGATGCTCCAGCCATATATACTGCATCAATATCTTCTAGATCAACTTCTGCTTCAACACATAATGTAATATGAGCTGCACGGAATGCTCCTACAGCTTTTCCTATTGTAGTCATATCTTCTTCAGTAAGATATACTCCATCTTGTAAGTTTATTCTATTATTAGTTGTGTTGATTTTTGGCATAGATATAATTGATTCTTCTATACCTAAACTGTTTGCTGCAATAACTCCAGTACCAGTTACTCCTCTAGCTTTTGTATTATTATCTCTAGGTTTAAGGACACTTCCATCATCAACATTAATTGTGTCACATTCATCAACTTTAAGTTCATTATTTAAAACATGATTTGTCCATTCACCTTTTTTAATTGAAGTTACATCAGATATTGCTCCAGGTGATGCAAGCATTCCACATTCTAACATTTGTCCTTCCATAGCAGGACCTGCTGCTGCAGATGCCGTGAATATTTCGCCATCAATTACAAGTGCAATTTCAGCATTAGTTCCAAAATCTGATACAAGATATACTCCTTCTTTTTCTAATACTTCTGATTTTACAAGCATTGCAAGAGCATCTGCACCTATTTCGTGTTTTATTGCTGGTGGTATGTATACATCAGCATTAGGATTTATTTCTAAATCAACATCAGGTGCTTTTACTATTGCAGAATTTCTTTTTGGTGGGGTTATATCTAATCTTTTTATTGCATTAGTTCCCCAAAATGCAAGATCTCTTATTTCTATATTTTGGAATAATGATAATTGTATTGGATTTCCACATACTGCAAATCTTATTACTTTATCTAGATCTACTCCAAGATTTGAAATTACTTTATTTACTGCTTCTAATAATAATGCATGAGCTGCATCTCGACCTACATTTACTGCAAAGTGGAGGTGGTCAACAACATTAGCTCCAGGTATAGGATGTCTTAATGTTACAGTAGTGGATATTGGATTTCCAGTTTCTGCATCCATTGCTTGAGCTCTAATACCACTTGTTCCTATATCTACAGCAATTAAATATTCTTCTGCCATAATATTTTTTTCTCCTTTATTTTAATAAAAGTATATTGGAATTTATTATAAAACTCACTTATATATATTAAAATATAGTATTATGTATTATTTAATGTTAGCTTATTATTTTATCAATTTTTTTTGATATTTTTTTAATTATTTTATTTTATAAAAAAAATAGATTGATAAACATAAAATTTTATTCAAAAAAAAAATTTATTTAATTTGTGGTGGTTAATACTTTTTTTAAAAAAAAAGAAAAAGAAAAGTGAGTCAACACACTTAGGAGTATGCTGCTACGTATTCTCCAACAATGTCGGA
>JAUNXU010000045.1:0-4257 GCA_030539615.1 Methanobacteriaceae archaeon
TATATTAATGCAAATGTTTGTATAAAAGCATTTACAAAAGATAATTAATTATTTTATTATTTTTTCTTTAAAAGAGAATGAAAAAAAAATTATTCTCTTTAAATTTTTAATTTTTCTTTTTAAAAAAATACAAATTATTTTATACTTCTTTTTATTTTTGATAATTTACATTAAATATTAATTACATACATATTATCATATTTAATTTTAAAATGGAGAAAGTGAAAAAAGTGATATTAATAGTAGGTGGAGCAGGATACATTGGATCACATGTAAATAAAATGTTAACTGAACAAGGATATGAAACAATAGTATTGGATAATCTTGTTCATGGACATAATGAATTTCTTAAATGGGGTAAATTTTATAATTGTGATTTAAAAAATAAGGATAAACTAGAAGAAATATTTGAAAAAGAAGATATTGACACTGTAATGCACTTTTCATCATATATTAATGTTGGAGAATCAGTAACAAATCCTAGTAAATATTATGAAAATAATGTAACAAACACATTAAATTTACTTGATACCATGGTAAAATATGATGTTAAAAGATTTATTTTTTCATCAACTTGTGCAATTTATGGAGTACCTGAAAAAATACCAATAACAGAAGATCTTCCTAAAAATCCTATAAATCCTTATGGAAAAACAAAACTTATGATAGAAGAAATTTTAAAAGATTATGATACAGCATATAATCTTAAATCTGTTTGTTTAAGATACTTTAATGCTTCAGGAGCCGATATTAGTGGATTAATTGGTGAAAAACATGAACCTGAAACACATCTTATACCTTTAATATTAGATGTTTGTATTAAAAAACGTGATGATATTAAAATCTATGGAACAGATTATGATACTTTTGATGGAACATGTATAAGGGATTATATTCATGTAACAGATTTAGCTGATGCACATATAAAAGCATTAGAATATTTAATTGAAAATAATGAAAGTAATGAATTTAATCTAGGAAATAATAAAGGATTTTCAGTAAGAGAAGTTATAGAATCTGCTAAAAAAATTACTAATTGTGAAATTAAAGTAACTGAAACTCCTCGAAGAAAAGGTGATCCTGCTATACTTGTTGGTAGTGGTAAAAAAGCTAAAAATATATTAAAATGGGATCCACAATTTGTTGATATTGATAAAATAATAAAAACTGCATGGAATTGGCATAAAAATAATTTGGAGGAATAATTATAACAAATACCGTCTGTGCAGTAGTAGTAACATATAATAGGAAGAAATTATTAATAGAATGTCTTGATGCATTAATTAATCAAAAATTAAATCCTGATGCTATATATATAGTAGATAATAATTCAACAGATAAAACCTTTGAATTATTAGAATCTCATGGATATGTAACTAGAAATAATTTTGAAACTAGTAAAGAAAATGTGCTAATAAAATATATTCCTTTAAATGAAAATACTGGTGGAGCAGGAGGATTTTATGAAGGAGTAAAACAAGCACATCTTAAATATGATTGGTTATGGTTAATGGATGATGATGCAGAAGTAACACCAGACTGTTTATATGAATTAAAACCATATTTTAATCAAGAAAATATATCAGCTCTTGCAAGTTTAAAAGTAGATGCTAATAGAAACATATTATTTCACCATAGAGGATACTTTAACTTTCAAAAAGGATTACCAACACAAGAACATATAACACTTAATGATACAAAAACTAAAACAACTAAAATAGATATGGCATCATTTGTAGGAATATTAATAAAAGATGAAATTATTACAAAAATAGGATATCCTAAAAAAGAATTCTTTATACATGCTGATGATCTTGAATACTGTATAAGACTAAGGGAACATGGACAAATATTACTAATAAATAAAAGTGTGATATTACATAAAGAAGGAAGTGTAAAAGGCACATTTACAAAAAAGAAACTAGGAATAACAGCAAATAGAAGACCATATGATAAATTATGGATCAATTATTATATGATAAGAAACTTAACATGGCTTGGAAAAAAATATACAAAAAACAGACAATCATTCTATATGACAATAATAAAAAACTATATACTAAGTATCATAGGCATAATAATCTATGATGACCATAAAATAAATAGGATTAAATTCTATACACATGCATATAATGATGGACTACGTGAAAAATTTGATAATAAAAAACCAAAGAAAATATTATATCAAGAAAAATATTCAAGATAAAATATTATTCTTTTCAAGATTTAAAATCCTAAAATAAACTAAATACAATCGATTACTAAATTTATATTCTCCACTTTTATCTTTTCCTATTGATTCAAGTATATTTAAATCTGTTGCTCTTTTAAGAAATTTAGGAAAAGCTCTTTTTTCTACAGATGTTAATTTTTTTTCAAATTCATTTTTTTTAAAGTAATCTATATTAAATTTTCCAAGTTTTAAGAAAATATTTTCATAATTTTCACTACGAATAGATTTATCCATAACTGGTTTAATCTGTCGTTTTCCAATTAATTTTCCTGCTTCAATAATTCCCATATTTGCATCAATACCAGAAACTTTTTTTGTATCAGTTTCCCAAAATACTGCTTCTCCTATTTCTTGCATCATTAAAGGCAAACCTGATGAATAAGTAACCATTAAATCTAATGCTTGACTATCACATCCCATATTTACTTCTTTAAATGTGTCAATAAAGAAATTTTGAACTTCCTGATCTTTTAATAGTTCTATTTCATCATGATGAAATATTCTAGAAAATGATTCATCATAATTTACAAGATTATTGAATTTTTCAGGATATCCATCTAATAAAAAATAAATTGGAATATTATAATCCACATCCACAGTTATTGTATCTACTAATCTTTTATACCAATTTACAAAATCTTTTGAATCTGATAATCCATTTATATCATCAATAATTAATAATATTCCCTTATTTTCAGGTATATTTTTACATATTTTATTAAGATAATCCTCAAAATGATTAACCAAATCTTTAGTAATTTCTGGCTTAGGATTAAAATTAATTTTAGTACTTTTAAATTCCACACCATCTATCAATCCTACAATAGATTTTAATTTATCTTTTACAACTGATTTTGGTAATTTATTTAATATTTTTTCTATTATGTTAGTAGTTAATGTTTCTAATGAATTATTATTTTTATTAGAAATATATACCCCAACCATATCATCTTTCATTAATTGTTGTACATATGTTGCTAGTGAAGTTTTACCTATTCCTTTTTTTCCTGTGATAAAATAATGTTGAGATTTTCCTTTTTTTGCTAAAGATGTGTATCGTAAAATTTTTTCAACTATTTTTTTTTCGTCCCATAAAATTATCAGGATTAACTGGTATTCCTGGTTGAAATGGACTTTCTTTATCTTGAATATTATCATACATATTATTATCTCCTATTTTTTATGATAATCAAAATTTTTTAATATCAAAGAAACTTTTGAAGATCATAAGTTTATGTTGTTTAAATTTATTATTTTTGTTCCTTTTAGAAATAAATTTAAAATTTGTATTATAAAATTCTTTTTCTTTTTTTTGTCATGCTGTTATATATTATTTTTTTTCTTCAGTTAATTTAAACAACCTAATTAAATAATCTATCATATATTATAAACTATTATAATACATGATCATATAATACTTGATGTATAATCAAATGATTATGGTTTTTTTATCTATGAATTTTTTTATAGCTACTTCTTCTATGTTCTATTCTTACAATAAGAATAACTTGTTCTTTCAGATAAAAACATATTCTATAACTTCCACTTCTTGCTCGTTTATATTTCTTATTCTCAACAGGAGGTATATATTTATCTGAGAAAGGATCTTTAGAAATTGTATCTAAAGTATTTAAAGTTTTAGCACTATCTTTTTTTATTTTTCTTTATTATCTTTGAAAGTTCTTTATCTGCTTTCTTAGATAGTACTATTTTCATGAATAAGCCTCTTTTAATTCTTTAATAGAATTAAATTCTATAGCTTCACCATTTTCAATTTCTTTTTCTACTTCATCTATATCTTCAAGCAATCCAATTTCATATTCTAAACCATCGGTTCTTTCAGATTTATCTAATATCTTATTTATTATATCCTGAAATGTTTCTCCTTTAGATCCTGCATCTTGTAATCGTTTATGTGTTTTTTCATCTACTTTAATTGTTTTAGTCATCATAATTAATATGCCCCCTATTTTATAATTCAGTATACTAATTAAATTACTAAATATTATATAATTTAACTACTT
>JAUNXU010000045.1:4267-10148 GCA_030539615.1 Methanobacteriaceae archaeon
TTATTTTATGTTGATGGTACAACAAAACCCCAAATTGTTAAATGAAAAGACTAAGAAAAGTCTTTATTTACAAAAGAAATAATATAGAATATGTTAACAGTATTATTAAAATAAAATTCAAAGAAATTTTAACTATGTTCGATTAAAACCTAAGAAATAAAGAATCCAAATTCAAAACAACATGTTACAATATTTATAAATTTAATGAAAAAATGAGGATTTCTACAAAGCCAAAAAACATATAATTTTAAACTTTTTTTTCTAATTTGATTCCAAAGATTTATAAGATATGAAAAGTAATATTTGTATAATTAAGTATAACTTTTCATACTTAATTTAGGAGGGAATAAAAAAAATTATGAAAGCAGAAGATAAACCACCAAAAGGAAAACATATCTTTGGAACAGTAAAAGTAGGAACAAAAGGACAAATAGTAATTCCTAAACAAGCAAGAGACTTATTTGATATAAAACCAGGAGATCAACTAGCAATTTTAGGGGATGAAAAACAAGGAATAGCAATACTAAAAGAAGAAAAATTCCAAAAATTAATACAAGAAATAATCAAAAAAACACAAGGAGAATAAAAATAAATGGAAGCAATAAAAACAAAAAATCTCACAAAGAAATATAAAAACAAAACAGCAGTAAACAACCTAAACTTAACAATACACTCAGGAGAAATATTTGCACTTCTAGGAGTAAATGGAGCAGGAAAAACAACCACAATAAAAATGTTATCCTGCCTTACACCACCAACTACTGGAGATGCAATATTATTAGGAAAAAGTATAAATAAAAATTCACAAGAAATAAAAGAAAAAATAAATATTTCACCACAAGAAACAGCAGTAGCACTTAATTTAACGGTAAAAGAAAATTTAGAACTAATTACAAAACTATATAACTCATCTAAAAAAGAATCACAAGAAAAAACAAAAGATAAAATTCAAGAATTTAATCTTAAAGAAGTAGAAAATAATAAAGCAAAAACATTATCAGGAGGAATGCAAAGACGATTAAGTATAGCAATGGCATTAATATCTAATCCTGAAATACTATTTCTTGATGAACCTACATTAGGTCTTGATGTTCTAGCAAGAAGAGATTTATGGAAATTAATCAAAGAAATAAAAGGAAAAACTACTATAATACTAACAACACATTACATGGAAGAAGCAGAAGAACTTTCTGATAGAGTAGGAATAATGGAAAATGGAAAAATAAAAGACATAGGAACTTCAGAAGAATTAATCCAAAAAACAAATTCTAAAAACTTTGAAGATGCCTTTGTTAAAATAGCAACTGGTGATAATTTATGAAATCAATAGCTTTTGCATCACGAAATCTAAAAGAAATAATAAGAGACCCACTTAGTATATTTTTCAGTATAGGTTTACCCTTATTCTTATTAATATTACTAGGTTTCATAGGAAAAAATGTTGGAGTAAGTATATTCCAAGTTCAAAACTTTTTACCAGGAATAATAGTCTTTAGTTTTGCTTTTATATCCCTATTTTCAGGATTACTAATATCAAATGATCGAAATAACTCATTTTTAATGAGACTTTTTGCATCTCCCCTATCTCCACTAGATTATATTATAGGATATTCTTTACCTTTATTAATATTTGCAACACTACAATTTATAATTTGTATTATTGCATCTATGATTTTAGGATTATCCATATCATTAATTAATATAATATTTACATTCATTCTAACTCTTCCTGTTGCAATACTATTTATCGCTTTAGGATTAACTTTAGGATTGATATTTAATAATAAACAAGTAGGTGGAATTGCATCAATATTTGTTAACTTAGTTGCATTTACTAATGGAATGTGGTTTAGTTGGGATGTTGTAGGACCAATATTCAAAACAATTGCTTATATGCTCCCATTTGCTTCTGCTGTAGACATGCTAAGATTTGCTCTACAAGGAAATTATCTACAAATTTTATCACCATTACTTATAGTTAGTATTTATATGATTATAATCATTTTAATTACAATATGGACATTTAATAATACAATAAAAAATGAAAATATCTAACTATTAACTTTTTTTCTTTGATAAACATCTAAGATAATAGATAAAAGTATAAAATATAATTAATAACTAATATTTAAGGAGGAGACCAAAATAAATGAAGATATAGAATATAATTCAAATAAATTTAAAGCAATGATTCATTATATTATAAGTAACTATGGATTAAATCATAATGTTGATAGAAGTTTAATTTACAAATTACTGTATTTTTCTGACTTTGATTTCTATGAATTATATGAAAAATCAATTAGTGGGGAAAAATATATTAGAAAACCACAAGAACCCATCCCAAATCATTTCATAGAAATAAAAAATGAATTAATAGATGAATGCAAAATTAAAGAAACACAGATCCCCATAATTACATATTCTAAATACAATTATTCATCATTAAAATCTCCAGACATTTCTTCATTAAATAAAATCGAAATTACGGTTATTAATGATACATTAAACAAACTATCAAGTATGTTGTCTAGACAGATAAGTGATTATTCTCATGGAGATTTACCATGGAGAATTGCAGAAGATAATGAAGAACTAAATTATGAATATGTTTTTTATCGAGACCCTGAATACTCTGTAAGAAATTATAATAAGTAAGTTAGATCAATACTCTTTTGAGTGTGATAAATCATTTACAAAAGAATTTAATAAAATACTTAAAAAATATCAATGTTCCTCTTTAAAACAAGATTTATATTCGTTTAAAAAAATTCATATATGAACAAATATTCAAAAACATATAGAAGTACAAAAAATTGGAAAAAGAAATATTAAAAAATTTTTCATAAAATCAAAAGAATTCCTTAAAAAAATAGTAATGAAACATACACAATGAAAGTTTAATATAATCATTTATTTTTAGACTATGTGTATTATTATAGGATTAATTTCCATATACCCACATATAACGAAGCAAAAAAATATGATAGAGATAATTTTATACTTTTTTAGATAGAAATTCATTTTAGAAAACAGACTACTAATAAATTTCTAAAAAAATAAAAAATCTAAATTTAAAGAAACAGGTTACCCCATTTATAGATTTATAAATTTAATGAAAAGATAAATATTTCTACAAATCATTTTTATGAATAAATATAACCTTTACGTTTATATTTTCTTTTAATTTTAAGAAGATATGGTTTCTCAAAATTTTTTCTTTCTAAAGTATCTAATATATACTTTAATTCATTTGGATGATGCAGTAATATTTCTTTTTTATTTAATAATAACTTACATACTTCTTCTGGTGATGTATCAACAAGACGTTTAAGTTCCCTTGTATAATAATAATCATCTGCATCTAAATAATCTATTGATTTTAGTAATAAATTGAAATTATCATCATTAATTTCATTTATCAATTCAATCCAAATATTTATTTCTGAAAATACATTTTTATTTTCTTTAAATTTTATTAATAATTGTCCCCATATTTTTATAAGTATATTATTATATTTTGTTATGTTTTCTTTGTTAATTAAATTATGAATTATTTCAATTATTTCTAAAGATTCTACTTCAGTTATATTTTCTAATAAATCATCCAATATATTATTATCCTGTTCTAAAAATATAAAATGTACACTCTGTTTATAATAATTTTTTCTAAATTCTTCATTAACGATTTTATTAAAAAGTTTTTTATTATTTAAATAATCTATTAATTCATTATTTCTTTTTTTAAAAGGATAAGATTCTAAATAGCCTCTTAAGGCATATTTCCATAAATTATCTTTTTTTGGAAAAATTTTATCAAAATTTCTTTTAACCCAGTTATTATCTTGGATATATAAATTATTTAAGTAATATCCTACAAAATATAATAATTCATATTCATTTTTAGATAATTGTTCAGTTAAAAAAATTTTTATTTTATTTTTTTCTTTATTTTCTAATTTTAGTTCATATCTAATCATTATTTTATATATTTTACTAAAATTATCATTGCAATAGTCAAAACATTCTTGAAAACTATCTCCTTTAAATTGTTTTACATGTCCATATACTTTTATTAAAATATCTTCAAAAAAATCATCTTTTTTATTAAGATTATCCCCATATCTTCTTAAATAACCTACAATACCATAATATAACTTTTCTTCCATAGAATCCTTATTTTTTTGAATAGAATTAAGAAGATCATTAATATAATTGATTACTTTAAATTGATTAATCTTTTCGTTAAAAATTATATTTTTATTTAATAACACATGGAACAATGATATTTGATATTTTAAAGGTAAAACTAAAAAATTATTTATTTCATTAACAGTTTGATTAATTTTTTCCCCAATAATTTCTTCAAAAACTAATTCTAATTCAAAACAGTTTATATCATTACTTCTTTCTTTTTCTTCAATAAAAGCTATTAGTTCATTATTTGTTTTATTTTTTAATTCATTATAAAAAGAAGAAGATATCTTTTGATTTTTATTATTTAACTCATGAGGATCTTCAGCTTTAACATTTTTATAGTTGACCAAGATCTTTTTTATTTCTTTATTATTTTGATTCAAACAACAATACCATCCTTTTTTTATGCTTTTTAAAGAAGAAGAGGTACTTGGTAATTTTTTATAAAAATCATTAATATTTTCAATCCAACCAATTAATTTATTAATTTCTTCACCTTTTAAATTATCTTTATGGTTTGATAAAATAGATGAAAATTCATGGGATGATTTAGAATTTAAAGGATTTTTATCTGAATTCCAAATTATATCTTTTAAATTATCATAATATTTATCAATTAAATAATAAGAAATTCTATTTAAAATAATAATATCACTTTTATAAAATTTTTCTGAATATTTATAAATGTCTTCATAATAATCATCATCATTATGTAATATAATTAAATCTCTTAAATAATGTATTAAAATTGTAGAATAATTATCTTTATCTGGAATTGTATCAACATCATCTTCTAAATCTTCAATTGCTTTTACTTCATAAAAGTCATAAACAGTATCATTATTTATTTTTTCAATAATGCCTATAACTATCTTAATAGCATCTTTTAACATATATTTACTTATATTTGCAGTATTTTTTGATAAAAATTTTTTTAAATAATAAATCTTATGTTTAGATTTTATAGTATCAAAAATATTATAATAAGACATCATTTCTTTTAAGAATTTCTTTATTATAACCTTTTGATTAGCCAAAATTAATTTATTAAATTTATTAATCAAAGTAAAAATAACAACTTTATCATCATCTTTTTTAAAAATATCCAATGCAAAATTGCCATGTTTTTTTTTGAAATTTTCTTCAGGTATATTAAATAACATTTCAAAAACATTAAAGTTAAAATTCCTATCAACATTAGCATTATTTTCTTCAAAATATTCGTACCAATTATCAACAATATTTAATAAAATAGAATTAACTTTATCATCAAAGTGAGGAATAACATTGTACTCACTGATCAATCTTTGGTACTGCAATAAATTTAAATTATGAAGTAATTCCATACTTAATTTATATTTAATTAATTCATCTTCATTTAATTCATTTTTATCAGATGAACTATCCCCATATAAAAAATTAAACCAAAATAATTTTTCTTTTGAATTACATAATTTATTTATTAAATACTTTCGATCAGAACTTCTTTTAAAAGCACAAATAAATAACTGTCGAATTTTTTCTTTTTTATTATCATTTATATTTTGCTTTAAATCATCATAATCATAAAAAATATCATTTATTTTTTCATCAAATCTTGTTATTTCATTTAAAAAATTATCTTTATTTTGGTTCCATTTATCTATAATTTTACATAAATTTTCATGATTTTCAGTACAATTTC
>JAUNXU010000045.1:10158-15448 GCA_030539615.1 Methanobacteriaceae archaeon
TTCAGTATATGTATAATCATAAGGAATTATTTTTAAACCATTATTTTCATGATCATTTTTTATTTTATTAATTTCAATTATTTTCTCAGTATTATCCTCAGGATAACCTAATAAAACAAAATGTTTCTTTTGATGTTTCCAATCAAGATTATCTATTAAAAATTTTAATATTTCCCATTCACTTAAACTATAACCCATAAACAAAATAGTATACTTATTGAAAATAATATCCAATAATTTTATATAATCTGTTTTTTTGTACTGATTTAAATAATCTTCATCAGTAAAAACAAGAGAATCTTTATCTTTTATAGATCCATGTAAATGAACTAGTTTTATATTATTATCTGCATCTTCTAAATGTATATGAAAATTTTCATCCAATTTATCAGGACTATTAATAATTTCTTTTTCATTAAAAAAATTATCTAAACATAGATCTGCATTAGTAGTTAAAAAAATGCCAGAACAATCATTAATATTTCCATTAATATCTTTATCAACCATGAACTCAAACAATTTTTTATAAATATTATTCTCATCATCCCAATTTTTAATTTTCCCTAATTTTGTTTTAATCTGTTCAAAAAAAGAATCTCCTAAAATACTTTTAACATAACTAATTGCTTTTTTATAATCTTGAGATTTATAATAATTATAGTCTTTTTTTGTAAAACCATCAACATTTTTTAAACAAGTATTTAATAAGTTATTAACTAACCCACCCCAAAGAGGAATTCCAAAGTTTTCAGATAAACCTGCACCAATAAAGATTGCTAAATAGCCATCATTATATGCTCTAATTATTTCTTCAGGTGGTTCTTCTGGAATTTTATAAGTCATAATAAATATTACCTCATTATACTTTTTTTAGATTTAAAAATCAGTTATTTTGATTATATACTACTTTTAAAATTATGATAACTATCAGCTTTTTTAAAGTTTATATTGTTGTTTAGTGCTTCAAAGTGTTTTTTTCCACATTTTATTTTGTTGGTTTCATTTGGTCTTAGTGTGTTTGTGTCTGTGTTTCCTTTTGTTTCTATGACAAAGTACATTTTTTGTTCTCCATTTTTTTCAAGGAGTATTGCCCAATCTGGATTGTATCCTCCTAGTGGTGTGTTTATTTTAAACCAATATGGTAATTTTGCATATACTTTGACTTCTTTGTCTTCTTCTAGTTTTTGTGCAAATTTTTCTTCTACTTTACTATCATATATTATATGATCATAAACTGAGTGTTTTGATTTTATCATGTTTTTTTCTAGATATCCGTATAGTTCATCTTCTTCAAATAGTTCTTGAGCATAGTAGTCATTTATTTTTGTGTATTTTATTCCATCTATTAGCATTGAGTTCATTTCTTTTGTAATTATTTTTTGTGCTTCTTGCATGTATTCTTGTGGATTTGTTTTAAATTGATTTATGGTTTTTGTTTTAATTAGGATGTCTACTATTGTTTTTCTTGTAAGGTATGTTTCATTTTGTAAGAATGTTATTATGTCTGGTAGTGCTATTTCATCTTTATCTGAGTATTCTGTTGATATTGTTCCTTCTTCTGCATTTACTCCTGATGAATCTATTGTTAGTCCACTTTTTGTATATATGAATTTTGGTGGTTTTATATCCATATTTTCATCTAGTGCTTTTGTGCAGTTATTTATTAATTCATTAGTATCAAAGTCTACTGAGTATGTGGTTTTATTTTTGATTTTATCCCAGAAATTTCTAAAGTCTTCACTTAAATATACTTGTTTGTTTACTTTGAGTTTTCTTTTTTTACTTGCATCTTTAACTGGTAATTTTTTAGTTCGTGATTCTACTATTTGGACTATTTCATCTTTAATAATTTCATATTTTTCTGGTACTTCTACATTTTTTTCATCTACTGCTACTTTTAAAGCATCTTGAACTTTACCTTTACCATTAATATAATGCATCTTTTTAAAGAAATTATATATTAATTGTGAACCTTGTTTTTTAATTGGTTTTTCTTCACCATGTCTATCTTTCATTATGATATGTGCAAAAGTATCAATTTCAATAATACCAAATTTTATTCCATATTCTGTTTCCATTTCTTTTTGTAATGATTTTGCAAAAGACTCATAGCTTTCATTTGCCATGATTGTTAAAATATTTATATTTTTATCTTTTATTCTTGTTCCATCTTGATTAACACATAATCTAAGTCCTCGACCTATTTCTTGACGTTTTTTCATTGTTGATGATGTTTCATTTAATGTACATATTTGGAAAACATTTGGATTATCCCAACCTTCTCTAAGAGCAGAATGTGAGAAGATGAATTTTAATTTAGAATCAAAACTTAAAAGTTTTTCTTTATCTTTCATTATAAGATTAAATGTTGATTCATCATCTTTATTTGATTGTAGTTTTCCTTTTTTTGTTTCACGTGTGTCTTTAACTTTACCTTTGTTATCTATGGAAAAATAACCATTATGAACTTCTTCAGCTGTTAATGATAAATCAATATCTTTTGTTAATGTATTATATTTAGGTTTTTTTATAACTTTTTGATATTCTTCTTCAAATATCTGAGCATAAATTCCTTTAACTGGATTTCCTTCATTATCATATTGTCTATAATTAGATACTTTATCTATAAAAAATAGACTAAGAACTTTAATACATTTATGATTTAATTCTATTTCTTTATTTAAATGTTCTTCTATAGTTTTCCTAATTTGAATTCTTTTAATTTCTAAATCATCAATATCTCCAATAGGTACATTTTTTCTTAATATTTCATCCTTTGAAGTAAAAGAAACATATTCATTTCCTTCTTCACAATAAATTTCATCAACAATATATCCTTCATATATCTTTCTATTAGATAAATTCTTTTCAGATAAATCAGAACCTTTCTTTACAGTGACTATTTTTCTATTAATAGAACCCTTATCCATTACATCAATTTCAACTTCAGCAGTAATAGGAGATTTTTTATTATTTGTTGAAACTAATTTCATATAAGATTTATTATGAGAATCATTTGTAATACTAGCAACTTCAATTTGCTTAACAAGATCTTTTTCATAAGCATCAACAGCATCAAGTTTATATATTAAATTTTGAATTTCTTTATGAGTAGCAGAATACCTTAAAGTACATAAAGGATTTAAAGAACTAATAGCTTCTTCAGAATTAGCAGTACCTACAACAGATTGTGGTTCATCAATAATAATAATAGGATTTGTTTCTTGAATTAATTCAATAGGTTTATAACCACTTAACTCATCCATTTCTTTATGAATAACATTAGTATCTTTACTATTAAAAGAACCAATATTTATAATCATAATATCAATATTAGAACTAAGTGAAAAATTACGCACCTGCCCTAAATTATCCCGATTATAAACAAAATAATTAAAAATAACATTATCATACAAACTTTTAAAATGCTCTTTTGTAATTTTAATAGTCTTATAAACACCTTCTTTAATAGCAACACTAGGAACAGCAATAATAAACTTAGTAAAACCATAAAGTTTATTTAACTCAAAAATAGTTTTTAAATAAACATAAGTTTTACCCGTGCCAGTTTCCATCTCAATATTAAAATCTAAACTTTTTAAAGATTCACTAGGAGCCAACTTATGTAAAGATTGAACCTTTCTAAGATTTTCTAGAATATCATCATTAGTGATATTCAGCTTATTTCCTACACCTTGCATACCATCAAAAGTAAGTTGATCTATTACAGAAAAATATTGTTTCATAGCATTTTGACCTTTAAACAAATCAGTAACAGCTTTAACAGCTTCTTTTTGATATTCAAGATTAGGATTAAATTTAAGTTTCATTTAATTATCCTCTTTCATTTCTTTTTTTTAAAATGTAATAAACTCTTCTATTTTATTTACTTTTAATGTCTCTTTAATATTAGTCTTATCACTATCAGATGCAAAACCATTATCCTTAAAAACAACCCTTATAACTTCAAAATCTTCTTTTAACTTAAGTATTAAATCAATTATATCAATTGTAATTTCATTATCTAAACAAATAAGTAAAGCACCATAACCAACAGAATAAATAACATTACCATCCATTTCATATTTTTCAATAGGCAAAGTTAAATCAATACCATATTTCAACATGATCTCATAAACTAAATCTTCTGATGTTCTATTCTTTTTAATATTGATTTTATCATCATCTAATGTTTGTATAATATCAATTTTATAATCAGAGTCCCACTTTTTCAAATTACTAGAATCCAACTTAAAAACCTTAAAACCAATATCCAAATTTTTATTTCCAGATTCTTCAACTATTTTATCACCAGCACGTCTAATACGCTCCTTACCAATCTCACAAATATTTTCATACCCATCTTTAAATGCTTGTGATTTTTCACTAGTTACTTCTGGAATTTGAACCATTACAAATTTACGATCACCTTCATCTTCAGAATTCAATTGCATAACAGAATGAGCAGTCGTAGCAGAACCTGAAAAAAAATCTAAAACCAAATCTTTTTCAGATACAGCCATTCTTATTAAGTAATTAATTAAACTAATTGGTTTAGGATAATCAAAAATAGGACAACCATCAAAAATATCCAAAATTTCATTTCCTCCTTGTTTAGAATTTAAAATAAAATTTTTTGGTGTTTCATATTGCATATCTTTTAAATAATATTTTCTGTTAGGAATAGTTTTTTCATTTTCACCAAATATAATTAAATTATTATTTAAATATTGTAACATAGTTTTTTCAGGCATTCTCCAACCTTTTTTAGGAATTTTACAAGGTTTTTTAGTAATGGGATGGATAATATTATAAAAATAACATGGATTTTTAGGTTTTTCCATAGAAACTGGTCGATACAACTCAAAATTTTCATCAAGTTTATTGTATGCATTTAATCCTTTAAATTTATTTTTTTTATAAAATTTTTTTATAGTTTTTTCAGATTCTAATATTGAACAACCATTATTTTTTAGTTCATTTAATACTTTATAGATTTCATCAAACCCCTCTTTTTTAACAAAAAAATAATTTTCATGATTCATATTTAAAATATTAAAATTTTTAGAATAAATTAAAATATATTCCATGTTATTACTAAAAAAATGACTTTCATTTTTCCCATAACCTTTAAACCAAGCCAATTGAGTTATATAATTTTCTTCCCCAAATATTTCATTACATATTTTTTTAAGGTTTTCTACTTCATGATCATCAATACTTATGAAAATAACCCCATCTTCTTTTAGTAAATTTCGTGCTAATTTTAGACGTGGATACATCATATTTA
>JAUNXU010000119.1 GCA_030539615.1 Methanobacteriaceae archaeon
TAGCATCAGAAACCACCAAATCAATATAATACAAGAAATTACCAGACACAGAATTATTTTTATCTGTGTATATTGCATCATCCCCATATAATTTATTGGATTTTAGACTATTATCTTGTATTTTATTATTTATTGATTTTGTAATGTTAATAGCATAGTTTCCATTTGAAATTATTGTATTTTCTTTTATAATATTTTCATTACTGTTTATATAAAACATTATTCCAGCATTTCCAACGTCAATACTATCATTATGGAATATTTTATTTGTTTGTTGTGTTTTTGTATTATTAGCTATTATTGTATTTTTAAATATATTGTTGTTACTAGATTCTTTTCCTGCTATTCCATATACTGTATCTCCTTTTGCTTTTAAAGTGTTATTTATTATTTGATTATTATTTGATGTATATAATTCCATTAAGAAATTAATTGATGATTTTTGATTTACTGTATTTCCAATTATTATACTATTTTGTGAGGCTTCTAATGTTATTCCATAAGCAGTTATTTGTGAAGTTACTTCTATTTTATTATTCATTAATTCTGTATTATAACTGTTTAATCCTGCTATGAATCCTGTTGCAAAATATCCTCCACCAACTGTTACATTATTACTTATAAATTTATTATTGTTTGCTGATGTGTTTGTTGCCCATACTGATCCTAGAACTCCAAATCCATAAGAATAAGGATTTAATCCATTTACTTCTATATCATTATTTTCCACATTATTATTGTTACTATCATAATAAATATCAATACCCACCATACTATTCATACATTGTTCTGTTGGTTGTTGATATTTAGTAAATTTTGATGTTAATTTTATCTTATTTTGAGTTACATTATTGTTTGATGAGTATATTAATAGTATAGAATATGTGGCAAATATTTCTTTAATATCTGTTGTTTCGTCTATCATTATAGATGTTGCATATGGTTGTGATATTCCAGATTCTTCTGTATTTACTTTATTATTTATTATTTTATTATTATTTGATTCAAATAAGAATATTCCAAAGTTAACAAAATTTCCATAAGTTGTTATTGTGTTTTCTTGAATTATATTGTATGATGAATCATATAAATATATTCCATATGATGATTTTGTTTCATTAGCATTAATTTTATTATTTATTATTTTATTATTATTTGATTCTTTGAGTATGATTCCTTTTTGATTGCTGTTAATAATTGTTAAATTAGATATTGTTGATCCTGAAGCATCTTCTAGTAAAGTTATTGTTACATTATATAAGACATGTTTATTTCCATTTAATTTAATTGGAACATTAAAAGTCATATTTCTATTTTTAATGTCTGTGCTTAATTTTATTGTATCTTCAGAATTTATTTTACCTATAATACTATTTCCATTTTCATCAAAATAGGTATTATAATTAGCTTGTGTTAATTCTATTGTTTTTGATGGTTGAGTATTATTTATAATTGTTGAATTATCAGATGAATATCTTATTGAGTCTAAACCAATACTTTGAGAAGAAACTAATGTATTTAATGAAAATGTTGTATTAATTGAATCATATGCATCTATTGTATATTCAGAATTTACTATTATTGTATTTTGTATTATTTTAGTATTTTTTGGTTTTTTTGTTGATGATTGTTTTAATATTATTATCCCAGTTGTATTAGAATTTATTTTGTTACTTGTTATTATATTACCTTGAATATCACCATATAAATAAATTGGATATCCACTATTAGTATTTATAATATTATTTATTATTGAATTATTAGAATTAGTTATTGTTATTCCTTTTGAATTTCCAGTATTTATTGTATTATTTGATACTTGTGATTTAGAGGATACACTAATTCCTACTGCTGTTCCATCAATTATATTATTTTTAATTATTGAATTTGATCCTCCAAATATATTTAGAGAAGTGGCATTTAGATAATTTCCAATTATTATATTTCCACCTTTTTCATCATTTACATCTAGACTATATTCTGATGAAATTCCCCTATAAGAACCAATCACTGTATTGTTCAGGATATAATTATTATATCCCATTACTTGAATTCCATAACACCATGATGTATCAACACCATGGATTGTATTGTTTATTACTGAATTATTTGTTGATGGACTTTCGGTATTATAGTCTCCAATTGAATATGTACAAAAGTAAATTCCATTAGAAACATTAGTTTTGATATTATTGTTTTTTATTGTATTATTATGTGAATTAGCTATTATTATTGGTGAATGAGTCCATCCAATATCAGTTTCATCCTCTGATATATTATTATTCATAATAATATTGTATTTCCCATTTATCATTATTATTCCATATCCACGACTTCCATCGCAATGAATATTATTATAACTTAATATATTATTATTACTATTTTCTATGAATATTCCATATTGGTAATCGATAGTATTTTTAATTTTGATATTAGTTACATTTGTTCCTGAACCAGCACTTACAATCTTAATTGTTCCTTCAATTAATTGTCCTGTACCATCAGTACTTGTTATTGTTACTGGTGTAGATATTATCATATTTTTATTTGATAATGTTCCAGATATATCTAATATTGCATTTTTTTCTATATTACTTGACATTTTACCAGAACTTGTAAAGTAATTAGAATATGTTTCATTTGTTATTTTATATTGTGTTTTACTTTTAGTTGTAGTTGATTCTACTTTATTATTTTCTAATATTTCTGAATTTATTTTAGATGTTTTAACTTTATTTACACCATTACTTGACTGTTTAGTGTTATTTATTTCTATTGTATCTTGTTGAGTTATTGTAGAAAATTGATTATTTGTATC
>JAUNXU010000005.1 GCA_030539615.1 Methanobacteriaceae archaeon
TCTTTTGTGAACTACTTTTTTATTTTTTTGTTCTTATTTTGTTTTCTAAAAATTTATTTTTGTTCTTACTTTGCACATTTTTTTTAGTTTTTTTGTTCTTATTTTGTGATCCTACAATAGTATTTATTCCTAAAAAGTGAAAAAATGTACACAAAATAATTAATTTTATATATTAATAATTACTACCTAAAAATAAGAGTCATAAAAAAAAACTCTTATTATCCAAAAAAAAAAAATTATTTATATAGAGGTAAAATATAAAAAATGAAAAGTAAATACAAATTAAGCATAATAATATGTATAACTTTAATAATAGCCGGATATATGATATTTGCACCAGGAACAGAAAAACACCAAAATATAGCAATAGCAGGATCAACATCAGTTCAACCTAGTGCAGAAAAACTATCTGAAAAATTCATGGAAGAAAATCCCCTTACCAAAATAACAGTACAAGGTGGAGGATCATCAACAGGATTAAACAGTGTTAAAAAGAAAACAGCACAGATAGGAACGTACTCTACCAAACTTAAAGAAGATTCAAAAGTTAAACAAACAAAAATAGCTAGTGATGGAATAACAATTATTGTAAATCCATCAAATAAAGTAACAGATCTAACTAAAGAACAAGTTAAAGGTATATTCACAGGAGAAATAACAGACTGGAGTCAAGTTGGTGGAACACCAGGAAAAATAAATGTAGTTTCAAGAGAAGATGGATCAGGAACAAGAGATGCAGTAACTAAAGTAGCACTTGATGATAAAGATATAGTAAAAACAGCAATCATACAAAGTTCAACAGGATCATTAATGCAAACCGTGTCAAGTGATCCAAATGCAATAGGATATGCTTCATTATCAGATTTACGAGAAAATGAAGTAAAAACATTAAGCATAAACAAAGTACCTGCAACAAAAGAAACAATAAAAGATGGATCATATGTAATACAAAGACCATTTTTATTTTTAACATCCCCCAATCCAGATACATCCACACAACAATTTATTGATTGGGTTTTAGGTCCTGAAGGTCAAAAAATAATTGAAGATGAAGGATTAGTACCTGTAAACTAAAAAAAAATAAAAAAAAATTCCAAGAGGATAAAATGGATAAAAACAAAATACAAGAAAAAATAATGGAAAAAACATTATTAATAATAGCTTTACTATCAATTTTAGCCATAGTTCTTATTATAGGGTTTATATTCCTAGAAGGATTTCCAGCAATTCAAGAAATTGGTTTCTTCCAATTTATGTTAGGAATGGATTGGTCACCTAAAAAGGATATTTTTGGAGTATTTCCAATGATTATTGGAACATTACTTACAACAATAATTGCATTAATAATAGCTATTCCATTATCAATAGGTTGTGCAATCTTTTTAACAGAATATGCACCAGAAAATATGAAAAAAATACTAAAACCAACAATACAAAGTCTTGCAGGAATACCATCAGTTATCTATGGATTTGTAGGATTAGTATTATTAGTACCATTTCTTAGATCAACTTTTGGTGGAACTGGATTTAATGTATTAGGTGCTTCAATTATACTTGCAATAATGATTTTACCAACAATCATAAGCATATCTGAAGATGCATTACTAGCCATACCAAAATCTTTCACAGAAGCATCTTATGGATTAGGAGCAACAAAATGGCAAACAATATATAAAATATTATTACCTGCAGCACTACCTGGATTAATAACAGCAATAATTTTAGGAATGGGAAGAGCTATAGGTGAAACCATGGCTGTAATAATGATTGCAGGAAATGTAGTAGAAATACCAGGATCAATCTTTGAACCAGTACGAACATTAACAGCAAATATAGCTATAGAAATGGGATATGCAATAAATTTACATTACAATGCATTATTTGCAACAGGAATCATATTACTAATAATCATTATGATACTATTAGTTATAGCTAATTACATAGAACATAAAAAGAAACTTAGTGTAGGTGGTGGAGAATTATGAGTATAATAACACCAAAGAAAACAAACGATATAGCAAAAAGCATATTTTGGTTAATTGGAATTATAACCATAGTTATCTTAATAATAATTATTGGATATATTGTAGTAAAAGGACTACCTGTAATATCACTTGAATTTCTTTTAAGTTCACCAAAAGAATCAGGAGCAGCAGGTGGAATATTCCCAATGATAATCTCCACAATATATGTTACATTCTTTGCAGTTTTAATAGCAACACCATTAGGAGTAGGATCAGCAATATATCTTACAGAATATGCTGGAGATAATATTGTAGTAAGAATAATAAAATTTGCATCTGAAGCATTAGCATCATTACCATCCATAATTTTTGGATTATTTGGTCTAGCATTTTTTGTAGTATTTCTTAATTTAGGATGGTGTGTACTATCTGCATCATTAACATTAGCACTAATGGCTATGCCAACAATAATGAGAACAGCTGAAAATTCAATAAATGCAGTTCCACAATCATATAAAGAAGGTAGTTATGGAATGGGAGCTAGTAAATGGCAAACAATAATTAATGTAACATTACCAGCAGCATTACCAGGAATTGTAACCGGAATTATCCTAGGAATGGCAAGAGCAATAGAAGAAACTGCAGCAATTATGTATACTGTAGGAGCATCTATTGCAGCACCTATAACAATTTTTGATCCAGCAAGACCATTACCATTACATCTATATATTTTAGCAACAGAAGGAATATCTATAGATAATGCATTTGGAACTGCACTCGTACTTATAGTTATAATATTAATAATAACAATCTCAACTAATGTTATAGTTGAAAGATACCAGAAAAAAATGATGGGTGAATAATAAAAAATGAATATTGAAAATGTAATTGAAACCAAAAATTTAAATACATATTTTGGAGATCACCATATACTAAAAGATCTAAATACACAAATACCAAGAAATGCTGTTACTGCATTAATAGGACCATCAGGATGTGGAAAATCCACATTCTTAAGAACATTAAATAGAATGAATGATTTAATACCCATATTTCGTAAAGAAGGAGATATATTACTTGATGGAAAAGATATATATTCTAAAAAAACAGATATTGTAGAATTAAGAAAAAGAGTAGGAATGGTATTTCAGAAAGCCAACCCATTTCCTAAATCCATATATGATAATGTTGCATATGGACTAAGAATACATGGAGAAACTGATGAAAACAAAATAGATAAAATTGTTGAAAAAAGTTTAAAAGCAGCTGCATTATGGGATGAAATTGAAGATAAAATACATGAATCAGCACTAGGATTATCCGGAGGACAACAACAAAGATTATGTATTGCAAGAACAATAGCAGTATCCCCAGAAATAATTCTTATGGATGAACCATGTTCAGCATTAGATCCCATATCAACAACTAAAATAGAAGATCTTATACATAAACTAAAAGATAAGTACACCATAATTATAGTCACACACAATATGCAACAAGCAACAAGAGTATCTAAATACACATCATTTTTCTTAAATGGAGAAATAATAGAAAATAATAAAACATCAAAATTATTTGTAGATCCTGAAAATAAAAAAACAGAAGATTACATAACAGGAAGATTTGGATAAAAAGAGGATATAGAAAATATGCCAGAATATAGACGAAGATTTAGAAGAAAAATGGATAACTTACATGATGAAATTGAACAAGCAGGAAACTTAACAAAAGAAAGCTATGAATTATCAATAAGCTTATTCAATGATTATAAAAAAGAAAATTATGAAAAAGTAATTGAAAATACAACCCAAATTACAAAAACTTGCGATCAAGTAGAAAAAGATTGTATAAAATTATTAGCAACACAACAACCTGTAGCAAGCGACCTTAGATTTATTGAAGCATGCATTAAAGTATCAAGCCATCTAAAAAGAATGGGAAAACTATCAAGAAACATAGCAGAAATTACTGATGAAATAAAAGTTACTGCAATACCATCACAACCATTAGAAATAATGAATAAAATGGCTAAAGAAGTAAACAGTATGCTAAAAAGAAGTATTAGATCATTTTTAGAACTAAATATTGATGAAGCATCAGAATTAGAAGAAGATGATGACTGCGTAGATGAACTATTTGATGAATTTATCATAGTAGTTACAGAATCTATGAAGAAAAATAAAGATAATATTGAGCTTCTTGTTCATTTCTTATTAATTGGAAGATATCTTGAAAGATTAGCTGATAGATCTGAAAATATTGGAGGAAGAACAATTTTAACTGCAGGACACTTAAAAAATTAGAATCTAAAAAAAAAACATAAATCCATATATTTTATATAATTAACACGCAATTTACACACACATATATAATAACTTTTCACCTCCATTTTTAACCTTTTTTTATTATTAATTTCTTATATTTGATTAATATTTCCATTTATTCATTTAAAAAAAAAGAAAGTTAAAAGAAACTCATTAAACAAATGAATTTATATTTAATTAATGTTTCTTTCTAGAAAAGTATATTTTAAATTTTTTTTTATTCAGTTATTTTTTTTGTTGTTTTTCTTGCAGCCCAACATTGTACACAAATACCAACAGGTAGTCCTGCTGTATGTGTATCTGCTTCTTCAATTTTCACACCAAGGCATGTTGTTTTTCCACCAAGACCCATTGGTCCAATATTGGTATTATTTGCTATTTTTAATAGATCTTCTTCTAATTGTGCTAATTGTTCATCAGGATTTTTTTCATCAATTGATTTTAATAATGCTTTTTTAGCTAATTTCATAGCCATGTCAGATGATCCACCTATTCCCACACCAATTACTGTTGGAGGGCATGGTTTTCCACCTGCTGATATTATTACTTCTTTGAAAAATTCTTTTATTCCTTCAATTCCATCCCCAGGTAGTAACATTCTTAATTGATTATTATTTTCTGATCCAAAGCCTTTTGGAAATATTGTTATTTCTATAGCTTTTTCTTCCATAAGTTCTACATTTATTTGTGGTATTTGATTTCCAATATTGTTTCCAGTATTTTTTCTTGTTAATGGATTTACTACATTTGTTCTTAATGGAATTTCTTTTGTTGCTTTTTGTACCCCGTTTCTTATTGCTTGTTCTAGATTTTCTACTTGAATATTTCCTAATTTAATAAATATTATTGGTAATCCTGTATCTTGACACATTGGAATATTCTTTTTTTCAGCTATGTCTATATTTTTTAGTATAGTTTCTATGTTTAATTTTGCTATATCATCTTCTTCATCATTATAAGCTTTTTTTAATGATTTTTTTATATCTTCAGGTAATTTTATCACAGCTTCTTTATATAATTCTGCTACTGTGTCTTCTATTGTTTTTTGTGTTATCATTATTTTTTTGTCCTTTTTGATTATTAGTTGTTATTTTGTTTTTTGTGATTATTATTTTTTATTCTTTTTTTAGTTTTAGGCTATTTTTAATTTTATTAATATATAAGTCTTAATTAAAATTATAATTTTTTTTATATGCTAGTTAATATTTTTAATTTTATGACAATTAATTTATTAAAAATTATAATTTAGTCTGTATTTAATAAAGTGTTATTATATTTATTTTAAAGATATTTTTTTGTCTATTTTATAAATTTATTTATTATAAAAATAATATATAATATTAATTATTTAAAAATGAGGTGTAAATTAAAATGGTTGTTAATGAAGTTTCTGCAGGAAAATTAAAAATTAAAAAATCTAAATTTTTTGCTCATTTATATCATATTGATACTATAGATGATATTAATGAAATTAAAAAAATTCATAATAAAAAATATAAAAAAGCTGCTCACCATTGTTATGCAGCCATTATTAATAATGATGAAATTCAAAAAGCTGATGGTGAAGTTGGTTCTCCAGGGCGTGTATTATTAGAATTATTACATGAATATAATCTTGAAAATTATGTTATTATAGTTTCTCGTATTTTTGGCGGTATTAAATTAGGTCAAGGTGGTGTTGCTCGTGCATTTCGTGATTCAGGACGAGGTACTATCAAATCATTTGTTGATAGTCAATAAATTATAAAAAAAAATAAGATAATATGAATTAGTCTGTTAATCCTAATTCTTTACTTTGTGAATCTACATATGCTTGGATATTTGCTTTATGTTGATCATCTAAATGTTTAAATCTTTTTTGCATGTTTAAATAATCTGTTACTGGTATTTTTTTTGCTGGTTTTACAGTTACTTTAAATTCTCCATGATCTATTTCATATAATACCCATAAATGTGATTGTACTGCTAATCGTCCTAATTTTACTGTATCAGATGTTTTAAATCCCCATCCTGTTGCACATGGTTGTAATAAATGTATGTATGCAGGACCTTTTGTTTCTGCTGCTTTTTTAACTTTATTCATTAAATCTGTTGGATGAGATATGGATGCTGTTGCTACATATGGTATTCCATGTGATGCCATGATCATTGCCATATTTTTTTTATGTCTTGTTTCTCCAAAACTATTTTTTCCGGCAGGTGATGTTGTTGTTGATGCACCATATGGTGTTGAACTACTTCTTTGTATACCTGTGTTCATGTATGCTTCATTATCATAACATAAATAAATTATATTTTGTCCTCTTTCCATTGCTCCTGATAAAGATTGCATTCCTATATCGGTTGTTCCACCATCACCACCAATTACAAGTATATTTGTATCTTCTTTTCCTTGTGCTTTTAATGCTTCTTCTACTCCTGAAGCTACTGCTGAGGCATTTTCAAATGCTACATGTATCCATGGTATTTCCCATGCTGTTTCAGGATATGGTGTTGTTACAACTTCTAAACATCCTGTTGCTGATACTGCAACTGTATTTTCACCTAAAGCTTTTAGAGCTAATCGTACACCTATTGTTGCCCCACAACCGGCACATGCTCTATGTCCTGGTGCTAGATATTCTTTTTCATCTATATCCATTTTTGATCTACTCCTTTAATCCTATCCATTCTACATCTTTTGTTGGATTTTTGGTTTTTTCTATGATTTCTCTTATTTGTTCTGGTGTTATGTCTCTTCCTCCAAGTCCGACAATATATCCGTATGTAGGATTATTTATTATTGCTTTTATTTCATTGTAAAGAGCCCCACCTATACTGAAAGATACATTTTTATCTAATATTGCTATTTTTGCATCTGTTTTTAAAGCTTGTTTTATTGCTTCTATTGGTAATGGTCTATATACTCTTACTCTTAATAAACCTATTTTTTGACCGTTTGATCTTTCTGTATCTATAACATCTTTTATTGTTCCACAGATTGACCCCATAGCCACTAAGATTATTTCTGCATCTTCAGTTTTATATTCTTCTATTAAACCATAACCTCTTCCAAATTGATCTTTAAATTCATTATCAACATCAGAAATTACTTTTAATGCTTTTTGTTGTGCTTTTTCAATATCGTGTCTTGTTTCCATATAGTATTCAGTATCTGCTAATGTTCCTATAGACATTGGATCTTTAGGATCTAAAAATGCATGTTCTGGTTCATATTGGGGTAAGAATTTATCTACTTGTTCTTGTGTTGGTATTTCCACCACATCTACTGTGTGAGTTAATATAAATCCATCTATACATACCATTGTTGGTAATAATATATCTTTATTTTCAGATATTTTATATGCTTGTAATGTTGTATCTAATGCTTCTTGTCCTGTTTCAGCATATATTTGTAACCATCCAGCATCTCTTTCTGCAATTGAATCTTGTTGATCGTTCCAAATATTGATTGGTGCAGATAATGCCCGATTAGCATTAGCCATTACTATAGGCATTCTCATTCCTGCTGCTGCATATACTACTTCATGCATGTATGCTAATCCTTGTGATGATGTTGCTGTAAATACTCTTACACCAGTACCTGATGCTCCTATTGAAGCACTCATTGCACTATGTTCTGATTCTACTTTTATGTAATGTGCATTTAATTCTCCATTTGCAACATATTCAGCTAATTTTTCAGAGATTTTTGTTTGAGGTGTTATTGGGTACACCGGTATTACATCAGGTTTAGCAAGTTTTACTGCTTCTGATATTGCTTCTGCTGATGATATTACTTTTTTAACCATTATTCTTCCCTCACCATTTTTATTGCATTTACTGGACATTCTTCTGCACATATACCACAACCTTTACAGTAATCATAATCTGGGTCGTATTCTTTATTTATACATCCTTCCGGACAGTACATGTAACAAAAATTACATTTTATACATTTTTCTTTATCAGATACTGGTTTGAATGTTCTCCAACTACCAGTTTTATTATTTTTTGTACTACCTGGATTTTTTATTGCTGCTCCTATTGATACCATCTAATCACCTTGTATTTAATTTTATTGTTATTAGTTTCCTTTTACTTTATCATAGATTAATTTTGTAGCTTCTATGTTCTTTTCTGCAATTTTTCCTTTAAATGTTTCATCTATTACTTTAAGTAATGAATCTATGGATATGATACCTGTTTTTGCTGATAAAAATCCTAACATTATTGTATTTACTACATTTACACCTATAACATCTAATGCTGTTTTTGTAGCATCAATTTTATGGAACTTGTATGGTTTATCAAATGTTTCTTTAGTTGTATTTATGAATATTTCACCATCATCTTTTAACCCTGATGTTAAATTAACTACATTTGCTAATCCATCATCTAATACAACCACATATTCCGGAGAATATACTTGGAATCTTCTTCGTATTGGTTTATCATCTATACGTGTAAATGCCATTACTGGTGCTCCTCTACGTTCTACCCCAAAGAAAGGGAATGCTTGAGTGTACTGACCATCTTCGAATGCTGCTTTAGCTAGTATTTCTGCTGCCGTTACAGCTCCTTGACCTCCACGTCCATGAAAACGTATTTCAATCATTGTTTTTATTGCCTCCAATTGTTTTTACTTTTTGAATTCTTTTTTTCAATAATGCTTAAAAAAAATAATTGTCATGTTTAATCATTATGAAATTTTTAATATTTATATGTATGGTTATGAATAAAATTAAACATATAAAAAAGATTGGAAATTTAAGATAAAAAATAGGAAAATAAAAGAAAATGAAAATACTAATAATAACCGGATTACTTGCTAAAGAAACAATAATACAAAATATTAAAACCTATAAAAAACATGAAATTTACTTAAAAAGTATAAATACACCTATTGCAGCATTCATTACAAATAATATGATTATTAACACCTTAAAAAAAGAAGAAACATTATACTCAATAAATACTAATAAAACAACCAATATTAATTATATTGACCTTATTCTCACACCTGGATTAACAAGACAAGATACAAAAAAAATCAAAAATACCATAAAAAAACAAACATATAAAGGTCCAAGTAATGCAGCAGATATAAAAATAACATTAGATATAATTGAAAAAACAGAATTATCCACAACAAAACCTGCAGACAAATACATTATAGAACAACAAGAAAAACAAGCATTAAAAACAATTACAGAATATGAAGAAGATAACAAACCATTACAAAAACCAAATAATACACTAATTGGAAATTGTAAGATAGGTTCTGATTATCCTATGAGAATACTATCTGAAATTCCAAATGCCCCACAACTAAATGAAAAAGAACTTCACAATAAAATTCAACATTATATAAATAGTGGAGCAGACATGATTGATATTGGAATGTATGCTGGAGAAAATCATCCAAAAGAAGCATATTCACTCATAAAAACTGTTAAAGAAAACTACGATATACCTGTAAGTATTGATACTTTAAATCCTGAAGAAATAAAAGAAGCAATAAAAGCAGAAGTTGATTTAGTACTTAGTTTAGATCATGGAAATTACAAAAAAACATTACCCCTATTAGAAGATACACAAACTAGTGCAGTAATACTACCTACTAATTATAAAAAAGGGATTATTCCCCAAACACCTAAAGAAAAAATAATATCACTTGAAAAATTAGAAAATAAATGTAAAAATATTACTGTAATTGCAGATCCAATACTTGATCCAATAAATAGTAATTCTACAACAGAATCAATTATAACTTGTTTCAATTATAAAAAAAGAAATCCTAATACATTATTATTTTTTGGAGTGGGAAATGTTACTGAATTATTAGATTCTGATTCAAATGGTGTAAATGCAGTATTATCTGGAATTGGTATGGAAATAGGAGTTAATATTTTATTTACACCTGAAGCAAGTAAAAAAACATACAATAGTGTAAAAGAACTAAAAACTGCATCTAATATGATGTTTTTATCTAAAATAAAAAATACAATTCCTAAAAATTTAGGACTAAATCTTATCACATTAAAAGATTCATTTAATAAAGAAGATATTCATATAGATACATCAAATATTTCACATATAACTGCAAAATCTGATGGATTTTTTTTACCAGATCGTAAAGGAAGTTTTAAAATAATAGTAGAAGATAATAAAATAAAAGCTATTCAATATAATAAATTTACTCCAATACTAGTAATTGAATCTAAAACTGCAAGAGCAATGTATGAAGAATTAATAAGAAGAAATCTTGTATCTAGATTAGAACATGCTGCTTATCTTGGAATGGAACTTGAAAAAGCAGAAATAGCTTTGAAATTAGGGAAAAAATATATGCAAGATTTTGAAATATTCTAATAGAATAATAAAAGTTAATTGTTAATAAAAAAATAAATAAATAATATAGGAGAAGTGATATTTATCACAACAAAATGTTCAATATGTAATAAAACACCAGTTATTATAAATTGTAAGTATAATGGACAAAAATTGTGCCATACTTGTTTTAATAACTCAATAGAAAAAAAAGTATTACAAACAATAAAAAAACAAAAACTTATTACAAAAGGTGATAAAGTACTTGTAGCACTATCTGGAGGAAAAGATAGTGTAGCACTAATTAAAATACTTAATATCCTTAAAGAACGTAGAATAATAGAATTAGAAGCATTAACTATAGATGAAGGAATATCTGGTTATAGAAAAGAAGGTGTTCGAATTGCAAAAGAAACTACTGAAAAATTAGGTATAAAACATCATATAGTTTCTTTTAAAGAAAAATATAATTTTACAATAGACAGTTTAATGGAAAAAGAATCTAAAAAAGAATATCCAAGACATGCATGTACTTATTGTGGTGTATTTCGTAGACAAATATTCAATCAAGTTGCAAGAGATATTAATGCTACAAAATTAGCAACAGGTCATAATCTTGATGATGAAACACAAAGTATAATGATGAATTATATGGAAGGAAATATTAATAATATGGTACGAATTGGTTATAAAACTCAATCAAGTGATGAAAAATTTACAGTAAAAATAAAACCTTTACGAGAAATTCCTGAAAAAGAATTAGGATTATATGTTCTTGAAAACAATTTTGAAGTTCATTTTGATGGATGTCCATATGCAAGACATTCTTTTCGTATGGAAATAGGTGATTTTATAAGAGAAATTAATCAAAAACATCCTACAATAATGTATTCTACTCTTAATGGTTTTGAAAAAATTAAGCCAGCAATTAAGGAAGAATTTATTAAAAAAGAAAATATTAATAAAACACATCAAACATGTTCTATATGTGGTGAACCATCATCTGATACTAAATGTAAAGCTTGTAAATTTTTAGATGAAATATATGATAATTAAAGGAGTGTGAAATTTTTTATGAATATAACATTAAAACAAGATAATAATAAAAAAGAGATAAATATTGAAAAATCTATTACTATAAAAGAATTACTTAAAAAAGAGGAAATTCCACTTGAAACAGTAGTTGTCAAAAAAAATAATATTACTGTAACTGAAGATGAATTAATTAATGATAAAGATACTATTGAAGTAATACGTGTAATATTTGGAGGATAATTTTAATAGTTTTTATCATTACCACCTATTATATATTATCTAAAATTAATTTAAGGTCACTAACAAAATTATCAATATGTTCTTTTTTGACATGAGGCATGACCACTATTCGAATAGATTCTGGATGAATGGAAGTTGAAACTTTCCAACCACAATCATCTAAACTTTTTTTAAGATCATTAACACTAATTAAAGATGATTTAAATGCTACAATATTAAGTTTTGGTTTAACAATAATATCCAATGATAATTCATTTAATTTACCATATAAATAATTTGTATTTTTCATAACATTATTTGTTTCTTTAATATAACCTTTTTTTCCAAGATAATTTAGTAATGCCCAAGTTGCAGCTACTGAAGCTCCTGTACGTGTTCCACTAATAGTTGATTGTTCATTAATTGTAAGATAAGGTGTTTTTATTTTTAATTCTTTTAAATAATCTTCATTTCTAAATAATATACCACCAGAAGGTATTGGTGCTCGACCCATTTTATGAGGATCAATAGTAATTGAAGAAACACCTTTATTTATAAAATCAAAATCAGGTATAGAATCATCATCTAAAAAAGGTAATATAAACCCACCAAATGCTGCATCAACGTGTAAATAAATATTTTCATCATAAGCAATATCCGATATTTCAGGTATAGGATCAATTAATCCTAATTCTGTAGTACCAGCAACAGATACAATAGCCATTGTATTATTTGTTATGTTTTGTTTTAGATCTTCAATATTTAAAGTGTAATCTTTATTTAATTTAATACGTTTTATTTTCAATGAAAGTAATTTCCCTATTTTTTCAAATGAAAAATGTGCTGATTCAGGTATAATCATCTCAGGAACATTATTATTTTCTTTTTGAAACATGAACTTTGCAGCAGCCATTGCAGTAATATTTGCTTCTGTTCCACCAGTTACAATATAACCACAAGCAGTATCATTATGTAATAAATTCCCAAGAATATGAATTACTTCTTTTTCCATTTGAGATGTTCCTTTAAATAGGCCAGGATCCCCTAAATTTGTTTCTAAAAACATTTTATATGCTTTAATACCAACAGGATGTGGTGTTGTACACATAGATCCTAAAATATGGCCAGATTTAAATGAATTATCTTGTTTCACATATTTGTTTAATTCTTTGAATGTCTCTTTATCGGTTAATTGTTTTTCTAACATGAATATTTTTCTCAAAAAAGTTTGTTTTATAAATAATTAAGTAACAAAAAGGAATTTAGAAAAAAAAGGAGGAGATTATTAATAAATAATTATTATTGTTTTCTTGCTGCATCAAGAACTATTTTTTTCTCAATTTTAGCTACTAATCTTCTGATTGTTGCTACAGCATCAGTATTAGCAGATAAACTAGTTATTCCTGCTTCTACAAGTTTTTCTGCAATTTCAGGTTTACTTCCTGCTTGTCCACAGATACTTGTTTTTACTCCAGCTTCATTACATTTTTCTATTACATGAACTAATAATTTTATTATTGCTGGATGTGATTCAGTATAATGTTTAGATACTAATTCATTATTCCTATCTAATGCTAATGTATATTGTGTTAAATCATTTGTTCCAAAACTTACAAAGTCTAACCCTTCAGCTATGAAATCTTCTATAATAATTGCTGAAGCTGGTGTTTCTACCATCATACCAAAATCAATATCTTTATGAGGTATTAATCCTACTTCTCTTGCTAATTCTTTTGCTCTTTTTAGTTCTTCTGGTGCTTGTAATAATGGAAGCATTATTCCGAGATTAGTATATCCTTGTTCTAATAATTTTTTCACTGCTTTAAACTCTGCTTTTAAAATTTCTGGTTGATCTAATTCTCTTCTGATACCTCTCCAACCAAGCATTGGATTTGCTTCATCAGGTTCAGATTCTCCACCCTCTAATGTTTTAAATTCATCTGTTGGTGCATCAAGTGTTCTGTACCATACTGTTTTTGGATAGAATAAATCAACTACTTTAAGTATATTATCTACTAATACTTGTATTAATTCATCTTCCCTTCCATCTTCAATATATTTATTTGGATGCACACCTGTTGCTAACATCATATGTTCAGTTCTTAGTAATCCAACACCATCTGCTTGAGTTTCATATGCTCTTTGTGCTGCTTCAGGCATACTAACATTTACTTTTACATCAGTAACAGTTAATAATGGTTCTGTTGCTATTTGCACATTTTGTGCTATTTGATTTGCTTCTTCTTGACTTTCTTTTGCTACTTCTCCACCTTCAAATACTAATCCTTTTTTACCATCAATAGTTACTATTGAATTTTCTTTTAAAGTAGTTGTTGCTTTTCCAGTTCCTGATACACAAGGTATTCCTAATTCCCTAGATATAATTGCTGCATGGCATGTTACTCCACCTTCATTAGTTACAATTCCATTTGCTCTTTTCATTGCAGGAACCATATCAGGTGTTGTCATAGTTGTTACTAAAATATCCCCATCTTTTATTTTATCTAGTTCATCAATATCATTTATAATTTTTACTGTTCCTGCAACTGTTCCAGGACTTGCACCAAGACCTTCTAATATTATGTTTCTTTCAATTGTTTCAGATTTTACTTCTTTTATATTTTTAAGTGTTGTTATTGGTCTTGATTGTAACATATAAACATTATCGTTTTCTATTCCCCACTCAGTATCTTGTGGTTTTTTGTAATGTTTTTCAATTCTTCTTCCAAGTTGTGTGAGTTTTTTTAGTTCTTCTTCTGAAATTACTCGTTTATCTTTTAAATCATCAGGTACTTCTGTTTCTATTGTTTTTCCTGTTTTTTCATCTTTTTTGAACATGGTTTTTTTAGTGTTAATTATATATGATGCTTCTTTATCAGATTCTTTATCATATACACATGTATCTGGTGTTACTGTTCCTGATACTACACCTTCTCCTAATCCCCAAGCACCTTCAATTAACATTTGTTCTTCGCCTGTTGATGGATTTACTGTAAACATTACTCCAGCTTTTTCTGAGTTTACCATTTGTTGTATTACTACTGCTATATATACTCTTGAGTGGTCAAAATCATTTTCTTCTCTGTAAAATATTGCTCTTGCTTCAAATAAAGATGCCCAACAACTTCTTACATTTTCTAATACATCATCGATCCCTTTTATATTAAGAAAAGTATCTTGTTGTCCTGCAAAAGATGCGTCTGGAAGATCTTCTGCTGTTGCTGATGATCGTACTGCAACAGTGACATCATCTTCTGTTTTAACACATAATGCATTATATGCTTCTATTATAATTCTTTGTATATCATCTGGTATTGGTGTTTCTTTTATTAATTGTTTTATTTCATCAGATACAGCTCTTAATTTGTTTGTATCATTTATATCGAGATTGTTTAGTAATTCATTTATTTTATCAATTATTTCTGTTTTTGTTACAAATTTACGATATGTTTCTGCAGTTATAACAAATCCGGGTGGTACAGGAATTCCTGCATTTGTTAATTCCCCTAAATTTGCTCCTTTTCCACCTGCTATGGGTATATCATCTTTACCTAATTGCTCAAAAAATTCTACATAATTCATTTTGTTACACTCTTCTTATAATTTGTTAGTAATTAATAATATGTAATTTCTATAATAAAATGTTTTAAAAATAATAATAATTTATAAAGTAAAAAAAAAGTAATATAGGTTTTAGAGTATTAAATCTTCACCTTTTTCAACAACAATTCTGCATGATACTGGTAATTTCATTGCTGCTCTTTTAAGAGCTGTTTTAGCACCAGTAAAATCTTTTTTATTAACATAAGCAGTCATAATTTTTTGATTTGCTTTAACTAAAGCTTCTGAACTTACTGCTTTTCCGAATGATCCTCTCATTCCACTTTGAACCCTATCTGCTCCTGCACCAGTAGCCATTGGATTTTCTCTCACAATGTGGTGTGGATATACTCTTATTTTTAAATGATATCCTACTCTTCCTGCAGTTCTTTGTAAATACCTATTTGCAGATATCCTTCCAGCTTCTAATGCTGCATGTGATAAATGTGCTTGTTCTTTAACTTCTAAAGTTACTTTAATTGGATAATCTTCAGTTATACTACCCATGTCATATTGTACTATTTTAGATGCTGGGATTTTTCTTATATATTCTTTTCTTGTGTATGGTCTTACCATTTGTTATGTCCTCCGTTTTTAATTCCAATTAATTATGCAATGAAAATCTGATTATATTAATTAAATATGATAAAATAAACATTTGCAATATTAATATACTATACTTTAGATATGTTGATCTTATTATATATAAATAGCGAAAAAAAACTAAATTAAATTCTTAAGTAAAAACATTATTTTAAAAAAGTATAATATTTATATATTACTATATGTGTATTAGTTATATTAATAAATTTATTTATTAATTTTAAAGGAGATTGAATTTTTAAATGAATATTGAAACAGAATTAATATTTGTATATGAAAATAATAATTATGCAACCATTGCTTATAATTCATTAAATCCTGATAATGAAGATTATGTTTATTCATACATAAATAATAATAAATTAATTTGTAATATTAAAAGTTCTAAATTATCAACTACCCTTGCAACTATTGAAGATTTAATTCATTGCGAAGGAATAATTGAAAAAACTTTTAAAATAAAAAAATAGAATTTTAAAATAAATAAAAAAGAAAATAGATTTATTTTCTTAAGATATTTTGAAAATAACTATTCTTCTTCTTTTAATACTTCAGGTGCAACTTCTTCTTCGGAATCTTCTTCTTTTACAAGTTCTGGTTCAAAGGTTTCTATGAATTTAACTTGTTCAATTGAATCTATATTTTCCCATGCTTCTTTTGCAACTTTAAATTTAGCTAATGTTATTTCTTGAGCTGATCTTCTTTCAAATCCTGCTAATTTATCTAATTCAATTTCTGCTACACAATCGTCAATTGTAATTTTTGTTTTTTCAATGTCCATTTGTGGATTTCCATAATAAACTTTTAATAATCCTTTAAGTTTATCAACATCATCTTCTATTACATCAACTACTTCAATATCATATACTATATCTTTTCCAGCTAAAAAATGATTAAAATCTACTGTTATTCTTCCACCATTAACAGTTCTTATTACTCCATTTATTCCTTCTTGAGAAATAGGCATTCCAACTACTGGTTTAATTCCTTGTTTTTTAAATTCTTTCATTGGAATTAATTTTAGCATACTTGGATCTCTTGGACCAAAAGCATCATCTGAAGATATTTCCACAGTTTTTTTATCTCCAATTTCCATACCTACAATTTCATCTTGTAATGCAGAAATTAATTGATCAGAACCTACTGCTAAAACCATTGGTTCATATACTTTATTTTCATCATAATATCCTGATTCTTCAGCTTTTTCTGCTAATGTTGTATCAAAAATATCTCCTGTTTCTTTAACTGATCCAGTATAATTTAATTTTATGAATTCATTTTCATTAATTGCCATATGTTTCTATTGTCTCCTATTATGTTATGATTTAAATTATCTTTAAATTTAGTTAAGCTATCCCTATTTTTATAGTCAAGAATCCGAATAACTTGAGGATAATTATTTATGTATTTATGTATTTCATCTTTTAAAATACCAGCTTCAAGTACTGATAAAATTCGTAGCTTTTGATGTCTACTAAATCCATGTTCAATATTATTAATCACACTTTCAATATTAGAAAAAGGTCTATTAAAAATAATATTATCCTTAGTCTTATTATCAAGTAGCGTTAAATTACGAATATGATTTTCTGAATAATTATTTGCATGATCTAATATAAAATCATTACATCTTGATTCATGTAAAGGTGCATGACCATTTTCAATCTCTTTTTTTAGTATTTTAAGAGTTGTATCAGGCACCATAGATGCTAATTTATCAAATTTACCTGTCACTGAATATTCCCTTATTTTTGTACCACTAACATTTTCAATTCGTGGTATAAATATAAAACGATCTTTAAAATTAAAATTAATTTTTGTAAGTGATTTTGATAAAGATACTATTACATAATTATCTTCTTTTAATTTCCCATTTAATAGTATAGTATTATCTTCCATTGATACTATTTTATATGGTTTAGGTGCTACCCCTATACCATTATTTATTTTACTTAGTATTATTTTAAATTTATGGTCATTATCAACATAACCCCTTGGAATATAATCAGCATTCAAAGCCTTGAACATTTTTGCAAGACATAATGAATATTGACCAGAGCCCATAATACCCATTGGAGGACCTTCAACAACTATATCAGCTCCAGTTTCAATTGCTGTTTTAGCTCTCATATAACGAGACATAATATATGGTTGACCTCGACCATTACGTTCAAATAAACCTGGAATGACAGCTACAAATAAAGCATCGCCATGTAATTTCTTAGCTTCAACCATACAATGTAAATGGCCATTATGTAATGGAGAATACTCAGTAAAATCAGCAAATAATGGATATAAATTATTAGAAGATTTAATATTTAATAAAGGTTTTTTAAGATCCTCATAAAATGTATTTATATCATTACACATTAAATTTTCAATAAAAGATTGATCAACAGATACAACCATAATTAAAAAACACCCCTATTTACCTATAAAAATTCAATAATAATAATTTATAACTAAAGATATATTTAATATTAGTATTAAATAAAAAAAAATAAAAGGAAAAATAAAAAAATGACAAATTTACTACTAAAAAATTGTAAAATAATACCTGAAAATACAATAGTTGACATACAAATAGAAGACAATAAAATAATAAAAATAAGTAAAACAACCCCTAAAACATTACAAGCAGATAAAGTAATAGATCTTAAAGAAAAAATAGTACTACCCGGATTAATAGACACACATGTTCATTTTAGAGATCCTGGACAAACATATAAAGAATCTTGGAAAACAGGATCACAATCAGCAGCACATGGGGGATATACAACCGTAATTGACATGCCAAATACCACACCTAATACTAATACTGCAAAAAGATTTAAAGAAAAACAAGAAATAGCAAATAAAAAAAGTATAATAGATTATGGATTACATGCTGGAATAAACACTTCTAAAGATATAAAAGAATTATCTAAACTAAAACCAGCTTCATTTAAAATATTCATGGATTTATATACTGATGATAAATTAAAAGAGTTATTTAAAATTATATCAGATACTGGAAAAATATTAACATTACACTGTGAAGATAAAGAAATTATAGAACATAGCACAAAAAAACAAAAAGAAGTACAAAATGCCAAACCAATAGCATATACAAAAGCAAGACCTGCTCTTGCTGAAATTATATCTATTGAAAAAGCAATACAATTTGCTAAAGAAAATAAACAACAATTACATATTTGCCATGTAAGTACTCGAAAATCAGTAGAATTAATTAAAATAGCACAAAAACAAATTAAAATAACTATGGAAGTAACACCACACCACTTATTTTTAGATAGTACTAGTTATAATACATTTAAAACAAAAGCAAAAACTAATCCTCCATTAAGAAGTTTATCAGATAATATTAAACTAGAACAATTAAATGAATTTAATTCAATAGCAACTGATCATGCCCCACATACAATTGAAGAAAAAACAGAAGGTACTTGGAATAGTGCAGCTGGAATTCCAGGACTTGAAACAACATTACCCTTATTATTAACAGAAGTTAATAAAGGGAATATTAAATTAGATCTTATTCAAGAAAAATTGTGTGAAAATCCTGCTAAAATATTTAATATACCAAATAAAGGATTTATAAAAGAAGGTTATGATGCAGATCTAATAGTATTAAATATGAAATTAGAAGGAAAAATTAATTCTGATAATTTTTATACAAAAGGAAAATATACTCCATTCGAAAAACGAAATTATAAAGGAGATTCTATATTAACTATTCAAAAAGGTAATATTATAGTTGAAAATAATGAAGTTTATAAAAATAAGGGAAATTATATTTATTAAAATATTGTAACAGGGTTTTTTTTTTGAATTTATAGTAATAACTTACTATAATATTTCATAAATCTTGTTTCATAATTTAAAAAAAAAGAATAGTGGAAAAAAGAATTAAATTATATTAGTACTATTATCCACTAATAAAAGTACTTTTGTAGCAGTTGATAAGTCATATTGTTGATATCCAGCATATTTTATGTATACTGTAACATTATTTAGATTTGATGGTACTTTATACACTGTTTGTACTATACCATTTTGCACCACTAAATTAGTTGCTACTGTTTTATTATTTACTTTTATAACTGCTTTACCTTCATTAATAACATTTCCGTTTTCAGAAGTAATGTTACCTATGATGATAATTGTATCTCCTTTTACTGCTATTTCAGGACTTATTTTTATACTAGTTGGTGTATGTTTAAGAGTTAATGTGGCATTTACTCTAGCTTCCCCATAGTTTTCTGATTGTGTAAATACTTTTGTTATTGTATAATCTTTTGTAGCATAATTTTCTGGTATTGTATATCTGTATGTAGCCATACCATTTATTACTGTTGCATTTCCTATTGTTTTTCCATTAAGTTTAAATACCACTATTCCTTCATTTATTATTTTATTGTCTTCACTTGTTAGGGTTGCAGTTATTACTATAGTATCCCCAGGTGTTGCTACTATATGGTCTTTACTAATATTCACACTTGTTTTTGATATAGTTAATATCCCATTTCCAGATGTTGCTTCATAATTTCCATTTCCACCAAATACTGCTGTTATTATATAATCTTTTGAGGAGTAATCTGATGGTATGGTATATTCTTTTATAGCCCATCCATTGTTTATAATTACTGTTCCATCTAATGTTATCCCATTAATTTTAAATGCTACTTTACCTGTTTGTAATGGATTATCATTTATATCTGTAAAGTATGCTTTTAATATTACTGTTTTACCAGCTTTAGATACACTATCAAACACTTCAACTTTTGATCCAATTTTATCAGTTATAGTTAATATTCCCGTATTATTAGATGATTCATAATCATTATTCTTAATGTATATTGCAAGTATTGTATAATTTCCACTTGATGTTTCTTCAGGTATTGAATATCTTATTGAAGCTGTACCATTTATTACTATACTTTGACCTATTGTTTGACCATTTAATTTAAATGATACTTGACCTGTTAAAACAGGATTATTTATTATATCATATACTTCTGCTTTAAATGTAACATTTGTTCCACTTAATGCTTCAACTGAATTTACACTAGTATTTGTTTTATAACTGGACACTACTTTAAGTAAAGACTCATTTGAACTTGATTTATAAACTTTGTTTTCAGTATAATTTGCTATTACTGTATATCCACCTATAGGTTGAGTTATTGTATAATTATATGTAACAGTTCCATTTGTTACATTAATTGTTGCTATTTTTTGATTTTCAATAAATAAATCAACAGATCCAGTATTTAATAGATTATTATTTAAATCTGTTACTGTTGCTGTTATTTTTATTGTATCATTTAGTTTTCCTATGTAATTATCCATAATTATTTTTGTTTCTATCTTTTCTTGTACAGTAAGTGTTGCATTATTTTGGGAGCTATGATAACGATTATTTTCTCCATAAATTCCAGTTATTGTGTAATTTTTTATTGAGTAATTTTGAGGTATAGTATACTTGTATGTGGCCATTCCTTCAATTACTGTAGCATTTCCTATTGTGTTACCATTGATTTTGAACACCACTATTCCCATATTTACTATTTTAATATCTGATGCTGTTATTAAAGCAGTTATTGTTTTAACATCACCTGTATTTGATATTATGTTACCTATGTTTATAGATGTATTTAATTTATCTACAGTTAATATTCCATTACAACTTGTTGCTTCATAATTTCCATTTCCACCAAATACTGCTGTTATTATATAATCTTTTGAGGAGTAATCTGATGGTATGGTATATTCTTTTATAGCCCATCCATTGTTTATAATTACTATTCCATCTAATGTTACACCATTAATTTTAAATGCTACTTTACCTGTTTGTAATAGATTATCATTTATATCTGTGAAATATGCTTTTAATTCAATAGTTTCACCTGCTTTATCAATAATATTAGATATATTTGATTTAGAAGCTATTTTAGTAGATATTATTAAGATACCTCCCCCAGTAGATGGTTCATAATCCTCATTTCCAACATATTCAACAGTTATATTATGATTTCCACTTGGTGTTTCTTCAGGTATTGAATATCCTATTAAAGCCACACCATCATTTACTATTGTCGTTCCTATAACATTACCATCTAATTTAAACATTACATTTCCAGTCATAACCGGATTATTTACAATATCAAATATTAATGCTTTAAAAGTAACATTTGATCCACTTAATGCTTCAAATGAGTTTACAATCGTATTTGTTTCATAACTTGTCACTACTTTAAGTAATGCAGTATCAAAATTTGATTTATAAAGACTGTTTCCATTATAATTTGCTCTTAATACATACTCACCTATAGCTTGAGTTATTGTATAATCATATATAACAGTTCCATTTATTACATTAATTGTTGCTATTTTTTGATTTTCAATAAATAAATCAACAGATCCAGTATTTAATGGATTATTATTTAAATCTGTTACTGTTGCTGTTATTTTTATTGTATCATTTACTTTTCCCACACTATTTTCAATATTTACAATTGTATCTATTTGTTTTTCTATTGTAAGGTTGGCAATACTTGTTACTCCATAATATAAACTATTTTCTACATATACTCCTGTTAAAGTATATGTTCCTTCAGTATATCCTATTGGTAATGCATATTCATAAAGTACCATTCCATCTTGAACTATTAAATCTTTTACTATGGTATTATTATTTAATTTAAATTCAACTTTTCCTGTTGTAACAGGTCTATTACTTTTATCAATTAAATATAATTCCAATGTTACATTAGTTTCAGGCAATGCTGTAATATTTTTTACCACCATAAATGTTTTTATTTTTCCTTGAATTGTTAGTATTCCAATATTAGTTGATGGATTATTGTATTCATCACCTTCATAATTTACTTTTATTACATGATCTTGTACTTCAAAATTATTTGGTATTTGATAATTTATTTTTCCAGTTCCATTAACAACTATTGTTTTTCCTACTAAGTTATCATCAATATAAAATACTAAATTTCCACCATTAATTATTTCTTTATTGTTTGTTACTGTTGCTGTTAAATTTGTATTAGATCCTTGTAATGCTTTAATATCAGAAACGGTTACTTCAGTATTTCTTTTATTTATAGTTAAGTTTATGGTATTATTAGATGAAATATATTGATTATTTCCATTATATATAGCTAAAATATCATAATTTCCAAGAGTATAACTTTTAGGTATTGTCCAATTAGTATAAATTGAACCATTTATTAAGTTACCATTTCCAATTAATGTATTTCCAATATAGAAATTAACATTTCCAGATGGTATTCCATGATCACTAATTACATTAGCATATAATATAACCGTATCACCAATAGTACAGTTAATATCTTTAACAAGTACTGTTGAGTCACATTTTCTTAAATCCATTTTAATGTTTATATTAGAATGGAAATATCTTTCATTGGCTAAATATGATACTTCCACCTCATAAGTTCCCTCTGAATAATTTTCAGGTATAGTCCAATTAAGATTTGCAAAACCATTATTTAACTCATTAATACCAATTAACTGTTCACCTATAGCAAAACTAACATTACCATAAGGAACATCAACATTACTGACAACCTGTGCATGTAATACAATATCCTCCCTTAATGTAGCATTTATGTTATTACTAAATGTATGTGTAGGTATTTGTAATATAGTTAATATTCCATTACCTGATGACATATTATTATATTTATTTCCAGAATAATCTGCAGTTATTGTATAATTTCCTGTTTTAAAATTTTCAGGTATATTATATTTTAATTCAGATTTTCCATTGGAAACTGGAGTTATACCCACCAATTCTCCATTTACATAAAATGTCATATTTCCATCAATAATTACTACATGTTTATTATTAGTTACTTCCGCCACCAATGTTATATTTCCATCTGGTATTGATTGACTATCAGTTACTTGAACTATTGTATCTAATTTTTCAAGATTTAATATTATAGTTGTATTTGATGTTTCATATTCCGAATTTCCATGATACCATATTAATACATTATATGATCCTGGAATAAACGATTCAGGTATTATTTCCCATTCAATTCTAGCTACACCATTTACTAACTCACCCACCCCAAGTATATCTTTATTTAATATGAATTCAACAGTTCCTGTAGGTATTCCATAAGAACTTGATACCTGAGCAATTAATTCTATAGTCTCCATTATTTTTGCATTAATATTTGGACTAGTAATAGTAGTTGGTTTTATTTTAACTATTAAATCAGAATTTTCTTCAACTATTATTTTTCCAGATCCATTATACCCTGCAATTAAAGCATAAATTCCTCCAGGAAGATTAAATGTATAGTTTATTTTTGCTACTCCATTTGTTACATTTGCAACACCTATTACACGTTCATCAATTTTGAAAATTACAACACCTGTTGTAATATTTTCTCCTTTATTATTTTGAACTGTTGATTTAACTTCTGCAGTTTCATTTACATATACATCTAAATCATTTATATGAACATGAACTGGCTCTAGTGTTATATTTAATATTGCATTACCAGAACTTGATGCATAAAACTCATTTCCGTTATAAAATGCAGTTATAGTATATACTCCAGGAGTTTTAGTTTCAGTATACTTTAATCTAGCATATCCTAAGTTATCAAGAGTTACATTTCCTATTTCTTTATTATCAATAAAGAATGTTACTATTCCTTTTACAACAACAAATGCATCACCATTAACTACACCAGCTACTAAATATACTTCTTCACCAACATATCTAGTATTTTTTTCAACTGTTGTATATGTAGGATTTTTATTAACAGTTATATTTTTCAAAATACTATTTGCATCATAATTAATTGTTTTTGGATATGATACATTGAAAGTATAAACACCAGCAGGTAATTGAACATGGTATAATACATTAGCAATTCCATTTGTTACATTAGCTTCACCAACAATAGTACCATTAACAGAAAGAATTATTACTCCTTCATTAATATTATTACCTTCAGAATCGGTTACTTTTACAGTTATATTTGTTATTGTGTTAGCATATACCGATTCAGTTAAAACTACTATAGTAGGTTTTGAAACCATACCTATTTCTTGTGATACATCTGTTAAAACATTTGCTGTTTTTATTTTTACAATTTCAAAACTACCAGTTGTAAATGTGAATTTAGATGAACTAAGACCATTTAAAGTTTGATTAATATTAGGATTAATTGTTCCAGCATTATTAGTTAAAACAAATTCAACATCAACCCCATCAAACATGTGTCCAGATTCATATCTTGGATCAACATTCCATTTTTTTAACCAATTGAAATCAGTTGTAATTAATTTCATTTTTTCATCAATATCATTTACTGTTAATTTTAAATAAATCCATTCAAATGGTGCATTAAATGGTTCATTTAATATTTCAGTAAAGTTAGGGTCATTACTTCCCCACCAATTAGTTTCCATCAAAGTAGTACCTAACCCTATATAAATCACATTTTTAGTTAGATTATTATCTAAGAATAATGAATCTTTTACTGTTAAATTATCATTATTAAAAATTGCACTACCATTTCCATTATTTTTTACAAAGATAGAATTTGTAATTGTTGCATTACCATTATTATATATTGCTCCACCTTGAGTTGCCATATTATTTATAAAAGTTACCTTATTTAAGGTTACATTTGATACACTAACTACTGATTTCTCATTATATATTGCTCCACCATAACCAATTTTAGTTTCACTCCTATCAGTTACAGTGTTATTTTCAAATAAGGTATTTTCTATATATGCAATATTATTTTGTCTAAGATCTAATGCTCCTCCAGAACCTTTTGCTGTGTTATTTATAAAGTTTGTATTATTTATAATAACATTAGATAACACTTTTTGTCCTTGAATAAATACTGCAGCTCCTGTTTCACCATTATTATTTGTTATATTTGAATTATTTATTATTAAATTATCACTTGTAAAAGCTATTGCTCCACCTTTAGCACCTGTAGCTACATTTTTATCAAATACAGTATTTTCTATAAGAAGTAAAGTTACAATACCTGTTGTATCATAAGTACTTATTGCTCCACCATGTGTTCCAACAGTATTTTCAATAAATTTAGAATTATTTATTTTAAATTCATCTTTAGCCACATATATTGCCCCACCATATACTCCTGCATAGTTTTTTATAAATATGGTATTATTTACTGTTGTATTACCATGACTATATATTGCCCCAGCACTAGGTTTTACTGCTTTATTTTCTTCAAAGATGGAATCATAAACTGTTAAATTACATCTATTATTTATTGCTCCACCTGAAGTAGTATCTCCTGCATTAGATGTTGCTTGGTTATTTGTAAAATTCCCTATTTTTATTATTAAATTACCATTATTATATATTGCTCCCCCACCATAGGTTCCTGTTGCATTATTTCCTGCAAATTTAACATTAGTTAATAATACTGAAGAATTTTCAATAGTATATACAGCTCCACCCCATAATGCTTTATTATCTATAAATTCAGAATTTTCTACTGTGAAGTTAGAACCATATATTGCTCCACCAACTTTAGTTGCAGTATTATTTATAAATCTTGAATTTATAATTGTTAATTTACCATTATTATATACTGCCCCACCATATGATGCAATATTATTTGCTATTGTCACATTATTTAAAATTACTTCACCAGTTGGTTTTTCAATTAATATTGCTCCCCCTTGACTTGGATCTGTTCCTTTATCAATAATTGTATTATTTTCAAATACTGTATTTTCCACATATACTGCTGCATTTGATGTAATATCTATACATCCACCAGATCTATTTATGTAACCATTTATTACTTTTGTATTGTTTATAGTTACATTTGAAAATGCTTTTTCACCTGTAATTAATATTGCAGCACCACTTGCACCAGTAATATTTGTTATAATTGTATTATCAATTAATAATTGAGATCCAGTAAAAGCTATGGCTCCACCTCGACTACCAGCCCATCCTTGATCAAAAATACAATTATCTATTATAAGTGATTTTACTCCACTATTAGATTCATATGTTCCTACTGCACCACCATGTATTTTTGCAGTGTTTTTAGTAAAATTACAATTTGTTATCTTATTTATTCCAGTACCAGTGTGAACTGCTCCTGAATAATACCCTGATGTATTATTTTCAAAGAGAGTATTATCAATAATTAATTCTTCTCCAAAGAAACATATTGCCCCACCATTAGGATAATATACTGTATTATTTATGAATTTAGAATTATATATTGTTAAATTACCTTTTAAAATATAAATTGCTCCACCAGATCCACCCCTTGTATTTCCAGGCATATTATTAAACTTAAAAATATTATTATCAATAATTATACTTCCACCATTACTATAAATAGCTCCACCACCATAGAAATTACCATTTGATGTTCCATTATTATCAGTAAATAAAGTATCGTTTATAATTAAATTTTTACTATTATATATTGCCCCTCCAAGCACTGCTTTATTATCATTGAATGTTAATCCATCAATAGTTATGTTACCCCTATTAAATATTGCTCCACCACCACCAGTTGATTGAGGTTGAGTTGCATTATTTCCTTTAAATGTACTTTTAGTTATTTGTAAATTTCCAAGATTATATATTGCACCACCAGATATTGCAATATTATCTTGTAATATAGAATCTATTATTGTTAAATTCCCATTATTATATATTGCACCACCACTACTTTGATTTCCTTGAGCAAAAGTTATATTTTTTATGTTTATTGTAAATCCAGAAGTTATTGTTAATATCTGTAATTTATTATTTCCATTAATAATTGTATTAGTTGAACTTTCCCCTATTATATTTACAATTTTATTTGTTAAATTAGGATTATTCATATTATTAGTAGATAATGTTGTATAACCATCACCCATGACATATGTTCCATTATTAAAATATAATGTGTTAACTGTGTCTGTTAATTCAGTTAATGCTGTTCCTGTTTGAGACCAATAATACGGATTATCTATAGACCCAGTACCTGTTGTTCCATTTCCAGGTTGAATATATATCCTATTTTCTAAATTTGCTGTTTTTATATCTACTCTTTTTTGTTCATTTATTTGAGTTTTATTTTCTAATTTTATTTCTTTATTTATATCACATTTTTCATTTATATTATCATTTATTTCTATTTGTGAAGCTTGTCCGCCACCTGATTCTACACTACTTTTTTGATAATTTGTTTCATAGTCATCCATTGCTATTTTAGGTGAACTTTTTGTTTCTATTTCTATTGGTGTTTCAACTGTTGTTTCTGATATTATTGTCTCATTGTCGATTTCTGTCACTTGTACTGCATTTATTGTACTAAGTGTTGTAATCAAAAGTAATGTCCCCAGTATAATTAATAGTATATTACTATTTTTCATACAAGGATTCCTCCTTTAATTTAAGTTTTTTTATTTTGGTGCTTCTAAAATAAAGAAAAAGAAGAAAGTTTAATTTAAATTAAGAAATTTATTTATTGATTAATAATTTTTTAGAGCATTATTAAAAGATAGTTTCAGATCTAACTATCTAAATAAACTTCTTTAAACAACATGAGCGATATGACTTTTTTTTCTTTATTGTTATATTATTGATAAAAACTAATAATTAAAGGTAGTTTAAAATTTAGAATTTTTCATCTATTTTTTGTAGAACTTTTAAAAAGTTAAAATTCATTCAAAAAAAAATTTATTAAAATAGCATTTTTAGGAGAAAATATATATAATAAGTTTTTATATAAGTATTAGTGTTTTTTATTTTTTAATTTATTCATTGTAAAAAAGAGTTTACATTACTTATTTTATTATAATTATATTTTATAGAATAGATATGATTTTTTTGGAGATTAAATTTTAGTTTAAAGAAAAAATAAAGGAATATTTTGATGATTCCTTTTTCATAGCACTATATTAAGATATGATAAATAAGAAATAATTTTTTTAATCATCTGTAAAAAGAAAATTTTGATAATGTAGAAAGTCTTACTTATCAGGATAATAATCAGCGCCTTAATTATTAAATGCGATATAGTAGACCATGAGTTTCTTACTTATCTTTTTCTTTTTTTTATGTGATTTTTTTATTATTCCTTATTTATTTTTCTCTTATTATAGGTTGTTTTTTTCTATATATCGATTGTAGTTATTTATAATGCTGGGTTTATAAGATCTCTTTCACCGCTAGGCATAAATTCTCTTATTGCACCTTTTGCTATGGATTTTCTTGGTGCAGTCCAGTCGAATAATAGGTTTTTGTCAGCAAATGCAACTTTTATTAGAGGGTTTGTACAGAATGCATCTCCTCTTGCTGCGTGTGGTGCTTGTGCAATACCTGCATATTCAGGTTGGTGACCTACGTTCATTGCATAGTTAGGGTAGTTAGGTCCTCTTAGTTCGTGAATAAGTCCTTCATCACTTCTTATTGAAAGTGAGTTAGATGATCCACATTGATCTTGAAGATCGTAACCATAGAATCCTAATCTGCTGTGTCCTTCTTTATGTAATAATTGGCTTAAGTACCATCCGTTTACTCCTGCATTTGAGTTTCCAGTTGCAAATGCACAGGAACATCCTGATGCTGCTGCTGCAACTGCTGCTCTTTGAGATCCACCAAAGTGGTCTTCAAGTAATGCTGGGGTTTCGTATTGTTCTAATGAGTATAAAGTTACTTCATTTGCAATATCTTTTACTACATCTGAGGATAAGTCTGCTTTACAAATTCCGTATTTGTTGTCCACATAATCTTTTCCGTAGTATACGAAGTCATCTAAGATTTCATCTGTGTATGCTGCTGTTGCATATTGTGTAAATCCTACTCCACCTGACATGTATGAACCTAACCATACTTGGTCGTATAATGGTGATGCTGCTCCGATTACTTCTAATGTTGATTTTACAGGGTCGTCAGTTACTCTGGAAGTTTGTACCATATCTGCAAATGCTCCAAACATTACTCCTCCAGGTTCATTAGGACCTCTTGCTCTTCTTGATGGCATTGCATTAGCCATTGAGATTACATCTGCGTGTTTTGCTGCGTATGAGAAATCAGCAATTGCTGCTTCTCCAGCACATAATTTGTATGCTGAAATGAAACTCATTCCAATCTGCATTGCAGACCATCTTGAAGTTGTTCCACCATCACATGCTCTTACAACTAATGTTGGTACACGACTTACTTGGTATGTTTTTTTACCTATGTATTTTTTAAGCATTGCTGCTTGATCTTCAGGGAACTCTTTGTTGATGTCTATTACAAATCTTTGATCTAATTGATCAAGTAAATCATCGTCTCCGGTGAATATTTTTGCGTATGAATCAGCTACAAGTCCCGGATCAACTTCTACCATGTGTTCTTGTACAACTGCTCCTCCTGGGAGTGCGTGGTTGATTGTTTCCATGTATTCGTTGATTGTTTCTGGGGTTACTTCTACACCAAGTCTTTGTTCAAGTACTCCGTGAGCTGTATCCATTCCTACAATAACTGTTCTTTTAATATCATCAACTAATTGTTGAATTGCTGAATTATTACAGAAGTGAAGGTCGTCTCCTTCTACATATGTGTCGGTTCCAGATACTTGGTATGCCATTAATTTTCTTTGTCCTAGTGGTACACCTACATCTGGATTATAAAATGGTAATCCTCCACGTTCTTCTTCTGCTTTTTCAGCTGCTTTCATAAATTCTTTTTTACGTGGTGATTGTTCCCATCCACCGTAGCAGTAATATTTTGTATGTTCTTCAGATGGATCTTCATCAAATTTTTCTTTTAATGCTTTTAAGAACAATTTTTTCTCATTATCCATTAGTTATCACCTAATTTACTTTTTAAATCGTCGTTGAATACTTCTAATCCATATCCTCCGTCGGTTCTTGCAGCGTGAATTTCGGATACTACTTCTATTACTTCTTCATCGTCTTTAAGACTGATGTTATCAAATCTGTAGATTGTAGTCATATTTTTAAGTTCTTCTTCTGCTATTGGTTCTCCTACATCAATTACTTCATCGAGTGGTCTTCCAATTTGGTCTTTTACATATTTTACGTGACCTGATTCTTCATCAAAGACGTATCTTTGTAAAGCATCGAACATAAGTCCGTTTTCATCTAATCTTAGGGAGTGTCCGTGTACTGTTGCTCCTCTTAGACCAGTTTTTGCTGTATCGAATAATTCGGATTCTATTAATGTTTTAGACATTTCTTCAAGGTCAGATTCTCTCATTTCTACTACTTGTCTTCCTGAGAGTGTACCTGTGTCTACACCTCTGTATCTTCTCATGTATGTTCTTGCTCTGTCATATGGATGAGCAGGTGCATTATACATTGAATCTGCGAATTGAACGTATCTTATACGTATTCCTTTTTTTGCTCCGTCGAGTGGTTCAACAAAGTCTTTTACTGCATCTTCTTCAAAGTCCATTTCATCAAGAGGTGGGTGTACTGTTTTGTAACCTTCCCCAGGAGTTCTGTGACTTAATAGTTTTACTATATCATCATCTGCAATATTTCTCATTGTTTTAAGTTCATAATCCGGGTTCATGTGTTTTTTACGGTTTTCCGCAATTACAGAAGACCCAGGATAAAATTGTGCTTCATATGCCATTTTTAATCACCTAATATATTTTACAGTTTCGGATGATTTTGTTGTTGGATCTACTAAACCAATTACTCTTGAATCTACTTTATCTTCAAATCCTTCACCGTATTTCATATAATCTGTTACGGATGTTGCGGATTTTGTAAAGATTCCGACAGATACATCATAATTAAAATTTAATGTTTCTTCCAAAATTTCTTCTGTTTTTTCAACAAAATCTTCTAGATTATCTAAATTTACTGTTAAAATTATTTCACCTACAGACACAAGTAATTGCACTTCTTCATTCTTTATTTTGATAGATTTTCTATCTGAATGATTTGTAGGTAATCCTTTTGCAGGACCCATTGATACTAGTTTTGGCAATGATTCACCATTTACTAATACTCTTAATACTCCATCTAAAGCTAGAATTTCATTTAATATTTTTTCTGTAGTTTCTGGCTTAAGTATTCTTTCAGGAAATATTTTTACATCAGTTGCTTTTATTACATTTGTTTCATCTGTAGTATTATTTGTCATAATTTTTTAACGTCCCATTTAGATTTTATCTTTTATTTGACTAGCTCCTTCTGCAACGTATTTAATTGGTTCTCTTAAATTATCAACGTCACCGTATACTGCTCCTACTAATGAGGATGTTTTTTCTACAGAGAACATTTGTGTTCCTGCATCAAGGGACATTGCTGCTGCGTTACATGGTATAGCATATCCTTTACTATGTCTTGTTACTACGTGGTTTCCGTGGAATGCTCCAGGACCTCCTCCACCATAGATACCGTGTGAGAAGAAACTCATTCCTACACCAGTACCCATTACTTTACCGAAGTCTACTCCAGGTAATCCTGTTTCGTATTCGATAATATCGTTGAAGTATAAGATTGATGAAGCAATACCTTGTGCTGCTCTAGCAGCTCCAACGTTTACTATTACTGCAGTTACAAGTCCTGCTGCTGCATATGCATTCCATAAAGCCCAGTCAACTGGTTCATATACTTTGTATCCAGAAGGTAATGTTTGTTTTACTCTGATTACACCATCATCTAATGCACGTTCAACTGTAGAGTTTACTACGTCTCCAAGGGTTCCTTTACCGTTTTCTTTTATTAAATCATATACCATATTGTTTGCATTTAAACCTTGGTATGCTAAACCTAATAAATGAGCCCGTTCAAAAGCACCTACTGCATCCCCCATTTCAAATGTTGCGGTTTGTTCAAGTATTGATGAAAGAGCCACAGCATTTAAAGTGTTTTTCTTAGTGATTGCTACAACGTGGTTTGCACTTATGTTTCTTAATCCGTATCCTAAACCTTCTAACATTACAGGTGGTCCTAATAATGTTGCCATATTAGCCCCAGCAAAGTTTACTGTTTGTGGGTATGATCCCATAACTGCTGTTTTTACTGCTGATGCATCAAATTTGTTTACATCAAAAGTATCTAATATAGCTTGAACGATAGCTCCTCCGACTACTAGTGGTGCAACTGTATAATCTGCTGCTACATCTACTCTTGTTTGTGGTAGTTGTACTAATAATTGTTTTCCACCGTTGATGGATCTGGATAAGTAATTATCGTCTGCACTTACTTGAATCATTTTTTGCATTTTTTCTGCAATTAATTCTGCATTATCGACAATATCTAATTTTAATTCTCTTCCTGGAATAAAATTAGCTTTTCCTCCATAAGCACCATTTGCTAATGCTTTTTCTATTCCTGCAAAGTTTACAGCAACAGAACGCTTAACTTCTTGTATAATATTTTTAATTGTTGGGTTTAACATTGGACTTACTGCTTCTAGTGGAACATTTTCATCTAAAAGTTTTCCATCCACCCCATACAGATCTATTCTATCTTCATATGTTGGCATTTATATGTACACCTCTTAAATATCATTCTATTAAGAAATGAAACTAAATTCATATTTATTTTCGGATTTAGCACTAATATAAGCTTTCATTATCTATTTAATACATGTATCGTTGGTAAATACATTAATATTGTATTAAAAACATGATATAATAAAAAAAATTATTTATTATTTCATTCTAATGAATTTTTTTCATTTAAAACATAATTTTATTATTTCACCAATCTTAATTTTAAGAATGGATTTAAATTATCCTTGCAAATATAGTAAATCATCCATCCAACTATTAAAATATATTTTCAATCATTTCTTGTGCTCAAATATTTATACAATATAACTACAATCTTAGAAAACTATTGGTTTCATCCTATAATATTTCTTTTACAAATTAACTCCTTAAATAAGTTTATTATTTAATTTATTAACATGTCTAAAGGATTGATTTGTATTTAAATTTTTATAGCATCTTATTTTTAATTTCCATCCATAACTACAAACCAATACATTTTCCTTTTAATTACATTTGTAATACTATAATAGTATTTGTAACAATATTCTTACAATCATACTATTTTTAAAAATAAACATATAAATGTTTTTAATTAATTAACTAATTAGTCTTAATTTAAAACTTAAAAAGTAATACAATTGAATAATTTAAAAAGAGCATAAATTAATGAATTTTAGTTAAAAACACTAGTAAAATATTTAAAATAAATAAATTCAAGTTATTTGTGGGTATAATCCAAATAAAAAAATTAGTACTCTTTTATATCCAAAATAAATTAATTATTATCAAGAAAAATATACTTATTAAAAATTTTTTAAAAATAAAATGAACTAAGTAATAAATTTTAATTATCAACTAATATGAAAATATTAAATAAAAAAAAATATTATTATTACAATATTGAATAAAAGGATGTGGAATTATTAATAAATATAAAATACACCCTGATTTAGCTAAAAATGAAGAATTTGGGAATATAAACTTAGATAGTAAAAAAGGAAATAAATTTATAACTGAATATAATAATGAACTTAAATTAAATTTAAAAAACCTCCCACACATTATACCATCCAATATTAAAAAATCATCATTTAATATTAAAATGTCAGATGGTGAAATTATTAAATGTTATCTCATTGAACCAAAGAATATTGATAATGATTTACCAGTTATATTTTATACCCATGGTGGTGGATTTTTTGCCCCAATATCCAAAAGCATGTTTGAAAATGCTTTTTTCTTTGCTAATAATTTGAATTGTAGAGTATTTATGCCTGAATATAGATTAACACCAAAATATACTGCACCAACTCAAAGTAATGACTGTTATGAATCATTAATTTATATTTATGATCATTTTAAAGACTTTAAAATTGATATTAACAAAATTATCACATATGGTGAAAGTGCTGGAGGATGTTTAGCTACATTAGTTTGTCAAAGAGCTTATGATGAAAATAAATGTAAAATAATAGGTCAAGTATTAATTTATCCAGTAATTGATAATAACATTGAAAATTATGATTCTATGAGTGAATATAATAAAGGTGTTTTTTCAAATGTTACTGCTGATTCAATGTGGAAATTATATCTTAAAAATTCTAAAAAATTAAAATATTCTATCCCAATTAATAGAATTAATTTTAAAGATTTACCACCAGCTTATATTGAACCCCATGAAATTGATGTTTTTAGAGATGAAGCTATTTGTTATGGAAAAAAATTATGGGACGATAATGTATATGCTGAAATTAATTTAATCATTGGATCTTATCATGGAGTTGATAGCGAAAGATATGCAAATTATTTTCAAAAAATTTTAAAACATAGGTGTAAGATTATAAATAGTATGTTTAAAAAAGAATTTAACTAATTATTCAAAAAATAAGAATATACATTTAATTAATTAAATCTTAAATAATATTAATAGATAGGGGAAAACTATTGAAAATAATTGATCTTTAGAAGATAATTTTATAAAGATGACTTTTATTTTATTTTTTTATAGAATAAGATGTAGATGCAACTAGTATTTTTAAAGAAATTATCTTAAAACAAGAAAAGTAATACTTTTTAACCGAAAAGTATTTACTATTATATTACCAATATATAATATGTAGATTATACAAGATTTACAAAAATTATTTCACAAAAAAGAATACTCGTACTAAAAAAAGGGCTTTTAGTAAAACTCCATAACTAAAAAAAAATCATTTCTTAGATAAAAACTATAGCAATATAACTCAAAAAGGAACTTAATTATAACTAAGATTTTTTCATTAATGAAATATCTTAAAAAATACTTTTTTTTTAAAAATTAAATTAAAAATTATCAATATAAATAAAAAAAATAGCTTATTAAAAATAAAAAAAAATATAAGAAAAAAGATAGTCTAATTTTTTGAATAACTAAAATTATTTCCTATTAATACTCCTTTTATACTTCTTATATTTCCCAGATTTAATTATTATTTTAGATACAATTAACATTGATTATTTAATCAAATAATAATGTTTATTTTTTTAGAAAAAAATTAAAACTGTTGAAGAAAAATAACTGTTAAAGATTAAACTTTAAACAGAAATTATCTTCTAATTTAATAGTTAATATAATTATACTTTACTTACTAAGTTACCTTCATGATCATATACTTCAATAGTGGATAATCTCATTTGAGTATCTAATTGGTGAGTTGCACAGGATAAACATGGATCGTATGCTCGTATAACCATTTCCATTAAATTAAATATTTTGTCATCTACTTCTACACCAGGTTTGATGTAATCTTTTGCTACTTTTTGGATTCCCATTTCCATGGAAGGATTGTTTTGTACTGTTGCAACTATAATGTTTGCTTTTGTTACTAATCCTTTTTCATCAGTTTCATAGTGGTGAGTTAATGTTCCTCTTGCAGCTTCTACTATTCCTACACCTTTTCCTGCTGTTTTTTCTAATGGTTCAGGGAATTTTTGACCGCTTAAATCTTGTTCTAATCCATCTACAGCCATTTCTGCTGATGCTACAAGTTCTATGAGTCTTGCCCAGTGGAATAATAATGGTTCTTGTGCATATCCGAAGTTGTCTCTGAATTCTTTTAAGTAGTCTTGTGCTTTTTCAGATGGCATTTTATCACAAACATTAATTCTTGATAAAGGTGCTACTCTGTAGATTCCTTCAGGATATCCTAAGTCTTTTATGTAAGGGAATTTTAACCAGGAGTAAGGTTTAACTCCTTCTGCCATATAATCTAAGTAATCTTTACTTTCAAATTCAGCATAGGTTTTTCCTGATTTATCTTTCATTCTTACATTACCGTTGTAAACATCCCATACTCCGTCGTTTACTAAACCACAATGGTATGTTTCAACATTTCCTAATGTTTTTACTAAGTCTATGTTTTCTTCAAATATTGGTTTTGCTGCTTCAATTGTATCAACAGAAAGTTCTAATGCTCTTTTTGCATTTTTAAGTTGTTCTGCTTGTTCTTCATCAGTTAAACTTGTGGTGATTCCACCAGGAGTGTTGGATACTTGGTGAATAGGTCTTCCACCCATAGCTGCAACTATTCCTTGTGATAATCTTCTTAATTCTAATGCTTTTGTTGCTAATTCTGGATAATCTTTAATTACTTGGAACACATTTCTTGTTTTTCTGTCACTGCCACCTATGAAATCAGGTGCTGATAAGAAATAAAAACTTAATGTGTGTGAGTGCATGTAGGATCCCCAGTTCATGATTTCTCTCATTTTGTATGCTGTTGGGAGAATTTCATCGTCTTTGTATCCAAATATTTGATCACATGCTTTTGCTGCAGCTAAGTGATGTTGTACATCACAAATTCCACAGATTCTTGGTACAATTCTTGGTACTTCTTCGATTGGTCTTCCTTGTAAGAATTTTTCAAATCCTCTGAATTCCATTACATGTAATTTTGTATCTTTTACATTTCCTTCTTCATCAAGGTCTACTGTTATTTTTGCGTGACCTTCTATTCTTGTTACAGGTTCTAATGTTAATTCTACCATTAATTTGCCTCCTTATTGACTTTAAATGGGATTAATGCTGCTGGTAGTGTGAAAGTGTAGAATGTTCCTACAATATCATCTAATTGATTTGCTACTTCTTCAGGATCTACAGCTTTATCATCTTCAACTCCAAAGTCAGATCCTATAGCACTTATCATTTTTGCTCCAGGGTCTTGTACTTTATCTGTTGGTCCATAACATCCTCTACATGGTGTTCCTACTGAAGGACATTGTGCACCACATAATGGTCTTGTTGCAGGACCCATACAAACCACTCCTTGAGGAACTAGACATAATTCTGGATCTGGTTCTCCTATTTCGAATGGTCTTTTTATCATATCCATTGCCATTCCAGTAGGTGGTTTTTCTCTGTCACATACATCACATAAGTTGTTATCAGGGATTTCTATTGGTTCACCTTTGAGTAATGCAAGTAATACTTCTGCAATTACTTCTGATTTTGGTGGACATCCAGGTAATACTGCATCTACTTTAATTACTTCAGATAACGGTCTTACTCTATTTTCTAGGTGAGGTACACCTTCATTAGGTATGATTTTATCTGGGTTTACAGTACTTGGTGAATTTAAGTATGCTTCTGTTGTTAAATCATCATTTGAGTGAAGGTTTCCTAATCCAGGTATTCCTCCAAATTCTGCACATGATCCTAAAGCTACAACTAATCCAGCTTTTTCTCTTAATTTTAGAGCTAGTTCTCTGTTTTCTTCGTTTCTGATTCCACCTTCTATAATTACTACATCCATTTCTGGAATTTCATCATATTTTGTATCCATTAAAACTGGACTGAATTGGAATTCTGCTAATTCTAATACGTCTAATAATAATTCGTGTAAATCAGTTACTGCTATATGACAACCTGAGCAAGCCCCTAACCACATTGTTCCTATTTTTGCTTTTTCTGCCATGGAAATTATGCCCCCTCTACTAGTTCATCTTTTATTGGTGATGGACCTAGTTCTTGTATTGTTTTTGAGACTCTTCTCATTGTTGATGCGAATTTTTCTCCTTCTGATGCGGAGATCCAATCGTGTTGTACTCTACCTTTTTCGATTCCGAGATCGTCTAATAATCTGTATACTAATCTCATTCTTCTATCTAATTTGTAGTTACCTGCATCATAGTGGCAGTCTCCCATGTGGCATCCTGCGATGAATACTCCATCTGCTCCTTCTCTTAATGCTTTTAGGATGAATTGTGGTTCTATTCTTCCAGTACACATTACTCTTATAATTCTTATGTTCGGTGGGTATTGCATTCTTGATGTACCTGCTGTATCTGCTCCTGCATAGGAACACCAGTTACAACAGAACAAGACTATTTTTACTTCTTCTTCAGCCATGCTTTTTTTCCTCCATGCATTCCATAATCGATTAATTTTTTTTCTATAATCATGTAATGCTTAAATTTAAAATTTATTATTCACAAATTTTTTTGTACTAAAATAATGTACATTATAAATTATGGTTTAATATTTTTATAAATGTTGTTTACTCCAATACAACCATAATGTTTAAATATTAAAAACTTTTTTTTATTCTTTTTAGTCTTTTTTTTATTATAAAATTTTTTCATTATACTGTGTTTTAGAGCTTATTTTGATTTTTAAAATTTTTTTAATGGTTTTTTAGATTTTAAATTTTTAATGAAAATTTAGTTTATTTTTTGGTACTCCTAAATTTAGTTTATTTTGGATCTGAAAACAAATTTAAATGAAAAAAAGAATAACAAAAGTATTAAATATAACAATTGTGAAATTATTAAGTACAAAAAACTTAACACATGTTAATAAAATATAAAAATAATAAACACATATATAAGAATAATAAAAATACAGAAAAAATAAAAAAATGTGGTGAAAAATGTTACTAGAAATAACAGATTTAGCAGTAGAAATAAAAGGTAAAGAAATATTAAAAGACGTAGATCTATATATTGACAAAGGAGAAAATCACGTATTACTTGGACCCAATGGAGCTGGAAAAAGTACATTATTTAAATCAATCCTTGGACTTCCAAATTACAAAATAACTCGTGGAGAAATAATATATAAAGGTCAAAATATAACAGACATGCCTACAGATGAAAGAATATCAAAAGGACTAGGAGTAACCTTCCAAAACCCACCATCAATTAGAGGAGTAAAACTAGAAAATTTACTAAACATTATAAGTAAAGAAGAAAAAGAAGAAGTAAAAGAACTAGAAATAAATGAATTAGGAAAAACAATGAACTTCGATAAAAGCTTCTTAGAACGAGATGTTAATGTAGGTTTTTCAGGAGGAGAAGTAAAACGATCCGAACTTTTACAACTACTAGTACAAAAACCAGATTTCATAATGTTTGATGAACCAGACTCAGGTGTAGACATAGAAAATGTGGAATTAATTTCAAAAGAAATAAACAAATTATTAGAAAATGATAAAAAAGAAAAGAGCACAAAAGCAGGATTATTAATTACTCATCTAGGATACATACTTAATTTTGTAAATGCAACACATGCACATGTATTATTAAATGGAAGAATAGCCTGTTCAGGAAAACCAAATGAAATAATAGATGACGTAAGAAAACAAGGATTTGGAGGATGTGCAACATGCAATCAAAAATAGATCGAGCAGAAAAATCAAAAAATAAAAAAGCTGCAATTGGAGACGATGTAGATTTAACAGAATTTGAAAAAAGAGATGTTGAAGATTTTGAAGGAATAGATTCATTAGAAGATCTAAAAAAACAAGATCAAAAAACATTAACTACTGTTGGAGTAGAAACATCTGAAGAAGGAAGATCAGCATCATTTTTACAAATGGATCAATCACAAATATTCTGTAATAATCCTGATGATTCATCAATAGAATTAATGGGAACAGCACAAGCTCTTGAAAAATATGATTGGCTACCAAATTATATGTGGAATGCTGTACAAGTAGATGCAGATAAATATACAGCAAATACAGAACTTGGACCAACAAGTGGATACTTCATAAGATCAAAACCAAATACCAAAGAAGTATTTCCAGTACAAGCCTGTATGTTTATTGGAGATCAAAATGTTCAACAAACAGCACATAATATAATCATAGCTGAAGAAAATTCAGAATTACATATAATAACAGGATGTTCTACAGGAGAAAGTGTAACTGATGCAGCACATATTGGTGTATCAGAATTTTACCTTAAAAAAGGAGCAAAAATAACTTTCACAATGATACATAATTGGGCAGAAAATGTACAAGTTAGACCAAGAACTGGGATAATAATGGAAGATAACAGTACATATATATCAAATTATATTCTTACAAAACCAGTAAAATCAATACAAGCATATCCAACAGCATATTGTAATGGAGATAACACAAAAGTATTATTCCAATCTATACTTGCAGGTAAAAAAGACTCAAAAATAGATCAAGGATCAAGATCAATATTAAGAGGACAAAATTCAAATGCAGAAATGATAACAAGAGCAATATCTGAAGATCAATCACAAATATATACACGGGGAGATTTACAAGGATTATCTCCAAAAGTAAAAGGACATCTTGAATGTATGGGATTAGTATTATCAGATGAATCAGCAATACATTCCATACCTGAATTAACTGGTGCATCAACCAATATGGAATTATCACATGAAGCAGCTGTAGGAAAAATAGCAGAAGAAGAAATTCAATACCTAATGGCAAGAGGATTAACAGAAGAACAAGCAGCATCCATGATTGTTAGAGGATTCTTAGATATGGATATCACAGGACTACCTGATAAATTAGCAGAAGAAACTCAAAAAGTAATAGATCTAAGCTTAGAAGGAATGTAAAAAGAGAAATAATAATCTCTTTTTTTTATTTTTAATTAATAATTTAATAAAAGAATCTATAAAAAATAAATTAAGTTACAGACTCATTTTCAAAAAACTTTTTTTTTAAATTTTCCATTACAACACCACCTAAAGGTGAAGTAAATAATATACAAATAACTGTTATAGCTAATATAATATGTCCTGAAGGAACTCCTGCAGCTAAAGGCATTGATCCAATTGCTGCTTGAACAGATGCTTTTGGTATAAATGACCCCATACAAAAAAATTTTTCATTATTATTTAAATCAGATCCCCACAATGAGAAATAAACACCCAAACTACGTGCTAATAATCCAATAATAATAATTAATAAACCAATTGGAATATAATTTATTGCAGAAGATAAATTTACCTGAGCACCTACAAGAACAAATACAAATATTTCAACAAATATCCATATATCATCAAACATTGCTGAGATAGGAACTCCTAATTCTTTTTTCTTATCTATTATAAAGAAACTAATTACAATAACTCCAATTAATCCTGAAAATGGTATTAACAATGAAGGTATATCACTTATACTTTTCATTAATAGTGCAGCAGCCAGTATAATAATAGTTTTTTCTACTAAATCCAAATCTAATTCTTTGAATAGTAATAATACAACTACTGCTATAACTAATCCAGCAATAATTCCAAAAATTATAGATAATGGTATATCCAATATTAAACCATAAACATTACCTCCACTAGGACTACTAAATATTGTTAAAATAGCTGAAAATATTGCTACAACTAAAACATCATCTAATGCACAGCTTGCCAGTATTATTTGAGGTATATTTTTGTCTGTTCCCAATTTATCTTTTAACATATCCAACATATGTGGAACTATTATTGCAGGAGATATTGCTGTTAATATATAACCTAACATAAAACATTCTATTACAGGCCAATTAAAAATTATTTTAGCTAAGATAGTTATTATTATTGCTTCAATTAAACTTGGAATAAAACCTAGTTTTAATACTGTAAATACTGATTCTTTTATTGCTTTTCTATTAATTCCAAATCCAGCACGAATAATTATTACCACTAATGCAATTACCATTATATCCGATGAACTTTGTAATAATTGTGCATTTATTAAATTTAAACAATATGGACCAATTACCATTCCTAAAATTATCATTCCAAAAAAACCAGGCAAATTTATTTTTTTAGATAATTTTGAAAAAAATAATCCTAAAAGTAATATAACAGCCATTGATAATGCTAAATATTCCATAATATTCTCCTTTTTAATATAATTTATTTTTTTAAATTAAATAGTAAGAAATTATTTATTTAGTTGAATTATAAAATTATAAAAAAATAGTATTTAAATCTAGATATGCCTTATTTTTACTACCTTTATTAGTCCACTAAAAAATATCTTACATTATTTAATTTTTTTTTAGTAGATGTCATTATCCTGTTAATAACAGGCAGTTTTTTATTTAGGTGAACATCATCACCTATACTTGAATGATAATAATCTTTTAAAAAAAATTCAAAAAGAGAACTATCTTAGTAAATTTAAAAAATATAATAGTTATAATAATTATCCTGAAATAATTATAAATTCTCCAACTTTTTCAACTTTCCCAAATGGTATGGATAACAAATCACCATTACGTTTTGCACCTTTAAGAACTACATTACGTCCTTCTTCTGTTTTTACTATAATATCAGTAATTTTACCTGTTCTTTCATCAATTAACAATTCTTCAAGTTCGCCTAGAATTCTTGCATTGTTTGTTGCAACTTGATATCCTTTAATATCAGACCAAACTTTTTCTTCACCTTTAATTAGTTCTCTTTCTTTCCCATTCATAATTTTCACCTGAAAACTATACTTAAAAAAAAATAATCTTAAGTATTTTATTTAATTTAAAGTTTCCTATTATATATAAAATTATTTAAATCACAATATATATAATTATGCAATATTATTTTTTAAAGTGTAACATTTAAATATCTTCACTAAATTTTTGCATTGCTACTGATGATTTAAGATCACTAATGGTATTAACATTATAAACTAATTTACTATCATTTAAAATAAATATATTTTCATCTTGAGGTTTATCATTTGCAATTACAATATTTACACCTGATGGAACAATATTATCCATAAAAAATGATGGTTGAACATTATTTTCTTTAAATAATTCAATAGGTAAATAAACACTTAATGCAGGTTTATCAGTACTATTATACTTTTCAAAAATAGTATCTAATATCTTTGAGGTTAAAAATGGTAAATCTGCCACTATAGTACATACTACTTCATCTTTATCAACATATTTTTCATTAGTTAATATATTACCTAAATCTTCAATATATCCTTCACCTTTAGTATCTATTATTTCAACAGGAAAATCTAATAAAAATTTTCGTGTATTTGGTGTATTTGGACTTACTGCTACTAATGTTCGTTCTATATATTTACATGATTGTGTTGCTTCTATTATTTTCTCAACCATTGTTTTATTATTTATTGTTATCATTGGCTTTTCTTGGGATAATTTCATCCTAGATCCTTTTCCCCCAGCCATTATCAATGCCACTACCATTTATTAAATTCTCCCCATTATTACATGCATATTTTTTTATTATAATATTTTAATTTTCTAAAAAAATAAAATATATTATTAATGATATTTTTTATAATAATAGTTAATAAAAACTTTTATTAAAATAACAATTAATATATTATACAAAATATAATAAATTAGTAATACAAAAAAGAGGAAATAAAAAAATTATGAAAGAAACAATCAAAACTGTATTATTATTAACCATATTAACAGTAATATTAATAGAATTATGTGGACTTATAGGATCATTATTCCATTTAGGCAGTTTAGGTTTTTTAATTGGATTTATTATTGCTATGGGATCTAATATAGCATCTTATTTCTATTCAGACACAATTGCTTTAAAATCTTGTGGGGCTCAGTTAGTTTCTGAAAATGAAGCTCCAGAGTTACACAGAATTGTTGGAGAACTTGCTAATAATGCAGGTATTAAAAAACCACGTGTTGCTATTATGAATAACCAAGATCCTAATGCTTTTGCAACAGGACGAAACCAAGATCATGCAGTTGTAGCAGTAACAACATCATTACTAAATTTATTAACTGAAAATGAACTTAAAGGAGTTTTAAGTCATGAATTAGGACATATTAAAAATAAAGATATTCTTATAAGTTCTGTTGTAGCAACAATTGCAGGAATAATTGTAATGATAGGAAATATGTTACAATATGGAGCAATGTTTTCAGGTATTGGAGGAAATGATTCTGAAGGAGTAGGAAATATAATTGGAATGATAGCACTTAGTATTCTTGCACCGATAGCTGCTACAGTAGTTCAATTAGCTATTAGTAGATCAAGAGAATTTAAAGCTGATGAAACTGGTGCTAAAATATGTGGTCATCCTGAAGATCTTGCTAATGCACTTCGTAAAATTGATTTAGGAGTTCAAACTAACCCTATGGAAGAAGCTAAACAAACTAATGCACATATGTTTATCATTAACCCATTTGGTAATGCAAGTTCTACTTTTAAAAAGTTATTTTCAACTCATCCACAAACTAGTGATAGAATTAAACGATTGAATAATATGACTATTTAATTAATTCACTTTAATTTCTTTTTTTGTTCAAATATTCTTTGTTGCATTATACACATACTATGCTTTTTTCCACCAATTGGTTTTGTAGGTGTTCCTAATGAATTCATACATCTAACCATCATAGCAGCACCCATTGCTAAAGCATCTGGATAAAAAAGTATTTCTTTAAATTGTTTGGATAATGTTTTTTTAATTATTTCTTGTTTTTTTCCTGTTGTTCCTGCTCTTCCTGTTATTCCTAATGTTGTTTCTGGTGAAATTATTTTTTTTTGATTTGCTACTTCTATTAATCGTTCTATTATTTTTGCATTTACATGATCAATTATATTTAGTAACTGTGTTGTATCTTGTATTTCTTTTCCAATTTTTTGAAGTTGTTTCTTATTTTTTATATTACATCCTATTAATGTAATATTATGTTTTTTTGCATATTTTGTATTTACATTTATTCCAGCACAGTTTTTTGTATCTTGTGGTACTTCTTCTATTATAATGTTTTCATGTATTAATTTAGTATATTCTAATGATATTTTGCTATTTATTTTAGGATTACTTTTATTTTCTTTTATGTCAATCATAGATATATCTTTTGTAGTATCATCATATCTATTAGACACTATTATATCAGATATTGCTCCAGCTAAACCACAAAAGTTTCCAACAACATCTGCATAAGGAGCATTATCATCAATTATTCTCCCAGCAAGAGTTGTCCCCATATCTATCGAAATTACAGGATTTCTATAATCAATATTAGTCCAGTTAGATGCTAATTTTAATCCAGCTGTTACTAATTCACCTTCCATTTCATTAGCTACAATCATTTTTGTTTTTGGAGGCATGACACTTACAACACTACCATCAAATTGCACTTGAGTTAAATAAGAATATTTTTGTATATGTTTAGGTAAATTTTCAATTTTTAAAGAAGGCGTCATTTTAGATGGAGGAATATTCATTTGTAAACATGCATCAGCCAATGTTTTTATAATAATTCCTGTTTCAACACTATCTTTATTTGTTGCGGTTATTCCTGTTGAACGTACAACAAAATCCAAATCATTTATGACCATATTTGACTGTTTTAATGATTGATTTATTGTTTTTTGTATTATTTCTATTATTGATTCTTTAGTTAATGGTTGATCCCATAATGTTTTACATATAATCTCTTCATTCAATTTTGGTTTTCGAATATCTCGTGTTAAATTTACTGTTTTATTTATTTGATAATTATTATTTGTTTTTAAATTTGTTGTTGTTATTATTGATTTTATAGTAGTGTTTCCAAGTTCTACTGATAATACTGTATAATAAGGTTTTTCTTTTATTTCCTGTATCGATATAGTTGGTGTTATATTATCTTTTTCAAACATGAAATTCATAATAATTTATTATATGGATGATTTTCCACAGGTTTTATACCTATTTCTTCATTTGCTTCTGTTATAAACATGTCTGTCATTGCACATGCTGGAAATGCCATTTTTGCATTTTCTATTGGTCCAAATAATATGAAATCTCCACCAACCATTTGTTGAATCATGTTTGCCCCACTATCACATACTTTCCATGAATCTGGATTTTCTTTTTTTTCTTTTCTAATCCAATCCCAAGCAGATGGAACATTATGTATTCCACTTCCTGCAGGATACCCCCATTTATTTTTCTCTTGGAATGTTGTTTTTACTGCTATACCTGCACCTTGTCCAATAGGTGTTACTGCTACATCCATTAATGGTTTAAGTATTCCAGTATCTTTAGCTATTTCCAATAATCCTTTATCTAAAATACCAGAACCATCTTCCCATATACTTATTTTTCCTTTAGTATCAGGTTGTGTTGGATTAAATCCTAATAGTATAGATGATGTTATATCTGATTCTTTTAATGTTTTTATTTCTTCTTCAGTTATTGACATATTTATAGAATTATATATTGTTCGATCAGCTAACCCTGTCTCAGTTACATATTCTGCACCTTTTATTTTTGTTTCTGTTGTTGTTGAATCTATTAAAAATGGTGATTCAGTTATCTCTGAAACATAATCTATATATTTTGTTATAGCTTCTGGTGTTTTTGCAAATATTTGCACTATATTTGGATTTCCTGTTTTTTCTGTCATATCATCCATTGTATTTATTAATGATTCTGCTTTGTTTTTATTGAATGTTCCTTTATTTTCATCTTCAATTATATTATGTCCTGCATAGAATATTGTTCCTGCAAGTACTGTAGGATATTCTCCAGGTTGTCCACCTATCTTAACCCCATATATATCATATATTTCTTGTTTTGTTTCAAATTTAAACATTGAATAATTACCTCCCTAAATTAATATTCTTATTAATAAAAATATTATTAAACCAACTATTATCCCATACAGTATACCTATTTTTTGTCCATCTTTTTGTCCTGTTTTTTGATAAGTTTGTTCTTGTAATGTATTTACTTGTGATTCTAATTTATCTAATTTTTCTTCTATATTTTTTAACATACTTTATTCACCTTAATACTAAAAGACAAAATATTACCATTATCAAAATTCCAGTTATAAATCCTTCAATTAATCCAATTTTATATCCAGCACCATATTTTTTTTGTAACTCAATTTGTTTTATTTGATTATTTAAATTCATAATTTTTGTTTGAATTAAAATTAAACTTTGATTCCCATTATTTATAACAGGTTCTGCATCCATAATTTCTTCACTATCTATACTTGTATCAGTTTCTTCATCACTTTTTGATTTAAGATCTATGTACATATTGTCTTCTTCATATGCTCCAGGATCATTTTCTATACATTCTTGTATTTTTTCACCTATTTCATCAATATTTTCATTATTTATCATATTAATTAATGTAACTTGATTCCTAAATCGATTAACTGATTCTATTGTTAAATTTTCCACAAAAGGTATTGCTCCAGGAGAATTTATTATACGTTTATTATTTTCATCTATCCCATTATCATATAATGCTTGCATTGTTTCTCCAGTAATATGTCCTTGTACTTCTGCACCAGATACTATCATATATCGGATATTAGTATTAGATATTGTATTTACTATTACTTTTTCTATTCCTAAATTTTCTGTATGTAATGATCCAGCTATTCCTGCCCCTTTTTCTATTAGTTCTTTTGCCATATGGGATCCTAATGTTATTACTGCTACAGGACTTTCAGGATCCCCTAATTCATAATCTCCTGTTTCATGTGGCCAATTTTTCTTTATTTCATTTTTTGTTGGCATTTTTTTATTCTCCCATTTAATTTTATAATATGTTTATAATTATTAATACAAGTATAATTACAATAAGTATTATGATTATTCTTGTTATCAGTAGATTATTCTCAATTTTTGATTCTTCTTTTGTTAATTGATTTATTTTATCTTCTAATGATGTTATCATTTGATTTATTTCTGTTAAATCAACATTATTATTTGTTTTTTCTTTTTTTGTCCCGATTATTGATGTTGTTGGATTTAATGTTAGTTTTTCATCTATGATTATTTGGTTCATGTATTTTTTTCTCCTAATTCTTTTTTCAGATCTTGAATAGTTTTTATTTTCGTTGCTTGTTTTTGGGATTGTTTTATATATTTAGTAATTGATATTATCCATCCAATTATTCCTATTATTAATGATATATACCAAGTTATAGTTGAAATAATACTTAATAGTCCTATTAGTGATATTGTCATGAAACTTATTGTTAATGTTAATGTTAATGTTCTTATTTGATCTTCATTTGGTCCAGTACATGCTATATATGGATGTTGTATTATTAATGGAATGATTACTAATATTAATGCTATTAATCCTGTTTGTAGTGTATATTGAGTTATAAACATACTTTGATATGAATTTGACAATAAAATTATTATTAGTTGTATTGTTAAGTTAATTGCTGTTACTAATTCTAATTGATTTAAAGATTCTTGTTCGGTTCTATTTTGTATTCTAAATACAATATAGTTTATTATTAGTGTAATAATTAATATTAAATATGGTGTAAATAGTCCTGTATTTATTTTACTTGTTAATAATATAATTAAACTAATTATTGTTATTGCTGTATATTGATATGTTTGTATTA
>JAUNXU010000046.1 GCA_030539615.1 Methanobacteriaceae archaeon
ACAAATTACTTAAATGAAAATATAATAAATATTAAAAGAGGAGATTCAATGGAAAACATATATTACAAACGTGTTGTTGATGATTTAATAGATGAACGATTGGATTATATTGGTGCTATTCTTATTGAAGGTCTAAAATGGTGTGGTAAAACAACTACTTCTCAACAACATGCAAAAAGTGTTTTAAAATTACAAGATCCTAAGAATAAAGTTTCTAATTTAGAATTAGTTACTATTGATCCATATATACTCCTTGAAGGTGAAAAATCTCGATTAATTGATGAATAGCAAATTGCTCCTGTATTATGGGATGCTGTAAGAACAAGTGTTGATGATTTAAATGAAGTTGGACTTTATTTATTAACTAGATCTACATCTGTTGATGAAAGTAAAATAATGCATAGTGGAACTGGTAGAATCCATAGATTATTAATGAGGCCTATGAGTTTATACGAAAGTAAAGAATCTAATGGAAAAATATCTTTAATCAATTTGTTTAATAATCCAAACTTGGATATTAATGGAATTAAATCTGATTTATCTTTTAAAGATTTGATTTTTGCTGCATGCCGTGGTGGTTGGCCAAGCACTTTAAATATTAAATCTAAAAAAGGACAATTATTCATTGTAAAAAATTATATTGATAATATTTGTAATATAGATATATCAACGGTTGATGGTGTAAAAAGAGATCCTATTAAGGTGAAAAAAATTTTAAAACCTTATTCTCAAAATATTTCTACAATTGCATCTAACAAAACAATAATGAAAGATGTCAAAGAAGATAAAGAATATATTTCAGAACCTACTTTCTATTCATATGTTGATGCATTAAAAAAATTATTTGTTATAGATAATGTTTCTGCATGGAATCCTAATATCCGATCATCTACTTCTATAAGAGCAATTGGGAAAAAAGAATTTATAGATCCTTCAATTGCAGTAGCTAGTCTTAAATTAAATATGGAAAATTTATTGTATGATTTAAAAACTTTTGGATTTATATTTGAAAATCTTTGTATAAGAGATTTAAAAGTATATTCTAGTTTAATGGATGGTAAAGTTTCTTATTATCAGGATAGGTTTGGTTTAGAAGTAGATTGTGTACTTCATTTAGAAGATGGTAGATATGCTTTAATAAAATTTAAAGTAGGAACTAGAAAATATGATGAAGGTGCAAAAAATCTATTAAAACTTGATAATTTGATAAAAACATCTATTAAGGAAAAAAAATTGGATATTTTAGAGCCTAGTTTTCTTGCAATAATTACTGGTGCAGAAATAGCTTATACAAGACCAGATGGTGTTAAAATTTTACCTATTGGATGTTTAAGATAAGTTTTACTACTGCAAATGCTATGATATAAATTTTTGATATACTCAAAAAGTGGAGGGAATTTGTTTTAAAATTTCTCCTAATTATAAATGATGGCATTTAATATGTAGTAAGATGGTTTCTTATTGAAATTTTATATAACTATAAAAAAGATGATTAAGAATATTAATTAATATTTTATTTTCTTGATAATTTAGGCTATTCTTTTAGTTTTTTAATAGTTATATTTAATACTTGTAATTTAGATATTTAGTAAATATAGAATTTAATCAAATTAAATTTTATTTTTAATATTAGATATGATTGTTTAATAGGAGGTTAATAAAATGAGTGTTGATGAAAGTATGGAAATAATTATAGAATCATTAAAATATGCTATATCAGATCCTATGAAACTTTTAATATACTTAGTGGTATCTATATTATCTGTATTTATACTTCCAATTTTCTTAGTTGCTGGTTATGATGTAAGAATCATTGAAGGAACTATAAAATCATCCGATGCATTACCTGAATTTAATTCTTGGGGTAGTATGTTTGTTGATGGAATAAAATATATCATGGCTCACGTAGTATATTTAATAATTCCAATAATAATAACTTTAATTGGAATGGGTCTTTATAATGTAAATAGTTTTTTAACAATACTTTTAGGTGTAATTGCTCTAATAGTTGGTTTTGTTTTACTTTTAATATCAGGACCAGCAATAGTTCGTATGGTTCATCATGATAAAAACTTTGGAAGTATATTTGATTTTGAACAAATCTTAAGTATGATTTCAAATGTTGGTTGGGTAAATTATATTTTATTCATGATAATATTCCAATTAATATTTGTAATATTAATAACTATATCTGACTCTTTAATGAATATAAGTACAATTTTTGGTGTATTATCACTTATAATTGCAGGTATTCAAGCTCTTGCTTATTCTAGAGCTTTAACGTTATTATTTAAAAATTATTTGACTTTTTAAGTCAATAATTTCTTTTTTTTTAAAAAAATAAAATTTTTTGGAGAAGATGGATAATTTATTCTTTTTTAATTCCACCATATACTGCAGAATCATAATATTTCCAAATAACATCAATTTCTTTAAAACCTGATTTTTCCAACCATTTAATATGATTAAATATTGTTTCAGGATGGTCATTATCGGTTCTATTTTTTTCATATTCATCTAGTTTTTCTTTTGATAAATTTGGGTCTTTTTCTTCTTTTGATACTTTTTTATATAGTGCTTGATTGTAGTTATTTGGAGCTTTTATTATATCTGCATTATAAAAGACACCATCATAAGTTAATTGTTCATATATCTTATTGTACATTTCTTGTTTTTGTGTTGAAGTTACTATGTGATGTAATGCTAGTGAAGATATAATTGCATCATATTTTTTATTAAAAAGATATTCTGCAAAATCTGCTGTTATATAAGTTATGTTAGGATATTTTTTTAGTTTTTCTTTTGCTATTTGTATCATATCTTCTGATAAATCTAAGCAAGTTATTTCTGCATTTGGAAATTTTTCCAATATTTTTAAAGTTATATTTCCTGTTCCACAACCTAAATCTATTATTTTTGGATTATTTTTAGTATTAGGAATTGCATTTATTAATGCAGTTAACATAGTGTTATATTTAGGAAATATTTTAAGTATTTCATTATCAAATTTTTTTGATCTTTTGTTAAAATGTTCTTTTATTTGATCCATATTATTTTCATCTTTTTTTTTGTTTAGTAATCTATATAATTGAATTTTGTTTCCATAACTAATATAAGTATACAACCAATTGCTGCTATTATTATGCATAATATTAATGATGTTAATCCAGTAATTCCAGTTATTACTTGTGCTGCAGGAATTCTTAATGAACCTATCATTAATCCAATTAGTATTGCCATTGTTACTTCTTTGTGATGTTCTAATAAATATTTTATTACTCTTGATATAGACATGATTCCTATTCCTGCACCAAGAATAAATACAATTATTTCAGGTAATGCAAATGAGTGTAATGCATTAATCATAAATTCGTATTGGCCAAGTAAAAGTAATAAAAAGGCTCCAGATATTCCAGGCAATATCATTGCACATATTGCAATTAAACCTGAAAAGAATAATGTTATTAATTCATGATTTGCTTGTATAGGATTTAGTCCAACAAATAAATATGTTATTACTGCAGCAATAATAGTTATAATTATTGTTTTTAGATTAAAAGCATCTAATTCTGTATATACAATATATATTGAGGATAATATTAATCCACCAAAAAATGCATAAGTGTATGCAGGGTATGTGTTAAGACAATATGTCATAAGTTTAGACATACTTAACATTGCAATAGCAATTCCAAGACCTAATGGTATAAAAAAGGGAAAATTTACTTCATCTATTAAATCTGTCTCAAATTTTTTAAAATTAAGTTTAAGAAGCGGTTTTAAAAAACCAAATTTTATTTTACTGATTGAATCTATTAATTCTTCATAGATACCTGTTATTAAAGCAATAGTTCCTCCTGAAACTCCAGGCATAATGTCACAGATTCCCATTAGAATACCTCGTAAAAATATTCCAATCATTGTGGTTATATTGTATGTCATGATTTTATGATTTCTCCATTAAATTTAGTATTTTTATTAAATTTAATTATTTGAATTTTTTTTATTTTATTATAGTTGTCTATAAATATCTTTTTTTATATATTTATTTATAGTTATAATTATAGTTTAGATTGATAATTAAAACTTATTTGATGTATTAATAAAAAAATTAGGAGTGAAATTAATGTTAGGTGAAAATAAATTAATTGAGTTATTTCCTGAATTTAAGGAAACTATACAACCATCAGGGATTGATTTAAAATTGGATAAAGTATTTAAACAAGTAAGTGGGGGATCATTAATTGATAATGAGAAAAATTTACCTGAATTAAAAGAATTAAAACCCCCAATTTATGAATTAGAACCAAAAACTAGTTATAATGTAACTATTGAAGGTAAAATAAAAATACCTGTTGGTTATACTATGTTGTATCTTCCAAGATCTACTTTACTTCGATCATTTGTTTCTGTTCATACTGCTGTAGGAGATCCTGGATTTTATGGAACTCTTCAATTCATGGTTGTAAATAATGGTGAATATCCTTATAAAATTAAACAAGGTGATAGAATAGCTCAAGCAGTAGTATTTGAAGTAGATGGATCTGGAGAATATAATGGTAGTTATCAAGAAAAAAAGTAATGAAATAGGTTATGATTGTTTATGAATGGAATAAAATGTGTGGATAAATTAGTGGAAATATTAACTGAACATGACACAGAGTATGTTTTTGGATATCCTGGAGATCAAATATTACCTCTATATAATGCTCTTAGAACATCATCTATTAAACATATTTTGGTTCGTCATGAACAATCAGCAGCTCATGCTGCAGATAGTTATAGTAGAGTAAAACAAAAACCAGGTATTTGCATAGCAACTGCTGGTCCTGGGGCATTAAATTTAGTTATGGGTGTAGCTACTGCTTATAAAGATAATGTTCCATTAATTGTTATAACTGGTGATGTACCAACTAATATTAAAGGACAAGATACTTTTCAAGATGTTGATTTAAATAATATCTTTAAATCAATAACAAATAAATCATTTTATGTAAAAACACCTGAAGAAGCTATTCAATCTTTATTATTAGCTTATAATCTTTTTGAAGATGGAATAATTGGACCAGTTCATATTAATTTGCCAAAAAATGTACAAGAAGAACTATTACATGTAGATGTAACGATAGAAAAAACAAGTAATATAGAAGAGATAAATAATAATGATATTAAAAGTATATTAAAAAGTATAAATCAATCTAAAAAACCATTATTAATCGTCGGTTCTGGAATAATTTGGGCAGATGCAATTAAAGAATTAGATGAATTTCTAACTAAAACAAAAATACCATTAACAACAACATATCCTGCAAGAGGAGTAATACCTGAAAATACAAAAAAAAATTTAGGACTTATAGGAAATAGAGGAAATTCAAAAACAAAATTTGCAGCTCAAAATGCAGATCTTATATTAGCATTTGCAACAAGACTATCTGAAAGAACAATAAAAGACATAAACACAAAAAATATAATACAAATCAACACAAAGAAACAAAAGACAAAACATAAATATTACCAAACAAACATTAAAAAAGTTTTAAAAAAGTTAAATGAAAATAAAATAAAAACTACCTCTTTAAAATGGATACAAGAAATTGAAAAACAAGAAATAAAACCAGATACAACAGTTATAACCAGAAAAGAAAATAAACTTATACCATCACAAACAATAAAAACAATATTAAATACAATAAAGAATCATAAAAATGATATCACAATAACAAATGATGCAGGAACACATACAACATGGACAACAATATTAAATACAATAACTCAACCCTATGAATTAGTATTTTCAGGAGGATTTGGACCTATGGGATATGCAATACCTGCTAGTATAGGAGCATCATTTGCAAAACTTCAAAATAATATTGTTGCAATAACAGGTGATGGTGCATTTCAAATGACTCAACAAGAACTTGCAACTATAAATGAATACCAATTACCAATAATTATAATTATAATTAACAATAACAAATTGGGAATAATAAAACAATGGCAAGAAATGATATATAATCACGAATATCAAATAGAACTAGAAAATCCAGATTTTATAAAATTAGCAGAAGCATATAATATAAAATCAAAAACAGTAAAAACATATAAAGAATTAATAAAAACATTAGAAGAAGCATTAAATCTAAAAAAACCTTATTTAATTGAAGTACCAGTAATAGATCAAAAAATTCCATTACCTAAATAAAAAAAATAAATAGAAAAAACTTATAATGTTTTTAATATTTTTTTAATAGCTTCAGCATCAGAATCGATTTCTGTAGGTTGAGTACAAGCTTCAATAGCAGTATTTGGATCTTTAAGTAAGTGTCCTGTAACAATACAAACTACACGTTCGTTTTTATCTATTTCACCATTTTCAACTAATTTTTTAAGTCCAGCAATAGATGCTGCAGAAGCTGGTTCTACACCAATACCTTCAGTACGTGCTAAATATTTTTGAGCATCAAGGATTTCATCATCAGTTACAGTTTCAGCAGTACCATTAGATTCTTGTATAGCTCTCATAGCTTTTGTAGAACTTACTGGTGCACCAATTCTTATTGCAGTTGCAATAGTATCTGGATCTTTAACAGGTGTAACTTCTGTTTTTCCTTGTTTAATAGCATTAGCAATTGGTGCTGCATTAACAGCTTGAATACCTGTCATCATTGGAATATCATCTATAAATCCTGCTTGATTAAATTCTTTAATTCCTTTCCATATTGCTGATATATTTCCTGCATTTCCAACAGGTAATATTATTCTATCTGGAGATTGCCAACCAAGATCATCAACAATTTCAAATCCAATAGTTTTTTGTCCTTCTAATCTATATGGATTTATTGAATTTAAAAGATATAATTCACCATCTAATGCTAATTGTGTTACAGTTTCTAATGCTTCATCAAAATTACCGTTAATACCAAGTACTTTTGCTCCATGGAACATTGCTTGAGCTAATTTACCTAATGCTACTTTACCTGATGGTAAAAGAACAATACATTTTAATCCAGCTCTTGCAGCATATGCTGCTAATGATGCGGAAGTATTTCCTGTGGAAGCACAACCAACCATGTTAACACCTAATTCCATAGCTTTAGTTACACCAACACTCATTCCTCTGTCTTTGAAACTACCTGTAGGGTTAGATCCTTCAACTTTAACATATAAATCTACTCCTAATTCTTTACCTATTTTATCACATTTACAAAATGGTGTTGCTCCTTCTTCTAAACTGACTCGTTTATCTGAGTTTACTGGTAAAAATTCTTTATATTTCCACATTGTATTTTTTCTATTACTAAACACTTCTTTTGAAACAGATGGTGTTTGAATTACTTCTAATATAGATCCACATTCTTTACATGTGTATATTATTTCATCGTCATCATATTTTGCATCACATGAAATACATCGTATCATAGTTTATTGTCACCTTTAATTTTTTTTATATTATTATTTATGTTTTAATCTTTTAATTATGTTACTTTATAATTTATAAAAAGATTATTTAGAATTTAGTATAAAATTAGTTAATTTTTTAAAAATAAGTTATAATAAGGTTATTTTAAAAAAAAATAAGTTAGTATAAGATAAATTCATTTTAATAAGTATGAATTTATCTCTTATGTATATTTTTTATGCTGTTGAAATCATATTTACAAACATTTTTCCAATAGGTATACTTAAATTAGCTTCTACAAATGCTGCAATTAGTAATAAAACAGCTAAAGCAATAATCATTATTGCACTATCAATAAATATTTTCAAAGCTAAATGTAAATGATTGAAGAAAATTTCTGAACTATTCTCATCATTTAATTTTATACCTGATAATACAGTTATTATTGCATGTGTTAATCGAAATCCTGCTCCACCTGCAATTATTATTGCTGTTATTTCAAATATTCCATGTGGTAATATATATGCTAAATAGTAAGTAATTGGTAATTGAGCACCAGTTACTCCTATTATAATTCCATTATATACTAATAAGTACATAGTTGGTATACTTAATAATATACCTCCTTTATACATCATTAATGCCACACCATAATTATTGATGAAAAGACTTGCTGTAGATAAAACAAGAGTTCCTGCTTTAGCACCTTCTTGCATTCCTTGTATTGTAGGCATTGCTAATGATACAAAAAATGATGGGAAAAAATATGATAACAGTGTAAATGTAAAAAATATAAGTAAAGATAATAGTACATGATATTTATTTCTATGATAAAATGATATTATCTCTTCTTTTATATTCATTTAATCACCTGATTCTTTTGTTTGTATATCTTAGATTTAATCCTAGTGATTTTTATCTTTAAATAATTATTGTTATTATTTTTTCTTTTTTTATATTGATATTAAATATCTTTTTTTCTATACTTTTTATTTAATATACATATTAAATATTTTAATACTATAGTATTTAACAGCTTCGATAATTAAATTATTATAATACATTTAAAGCTATGTCCTTAGCTTCTTCACGTTTGTTAGAAATATTTTCATATAATTCTTTTATAAGCTTGCTAGCACAATTTTTACAATCTCCACAAACAATTATTCCAGATAAACAATTTTCACGAATTTCTTTTAATTTATTATCATCTTTAATAAGGTGATATACTAATAATTCATAAATACTACATTCATCAGGTTTTCCACCAATTTCTTTTTGTTCTTTAAGACTTTCTCGTCCACCAGTCTTTGCACTTTTTACTTTTTTACTAGCTTCTTTTGGAGTGTCAGTTAAATATATGGCAGATTTAGGTTTGCTACTAGACATTTTTTCTCCAGTTAAACCAGTCATAAATCTATGATATGTAGATGATGGTGCTATAAATCCATATTCTTCATTAAATTTATTTGCAATATCACGAGTTAATCGAATGTGTGGATCTTGATCAGGACCTACTGGAACAACAATATTTTTAGGTCCTCCATGTTCTTCTAATTGTGGATGTAATATATCTGCTACTTGTATCAGTGGGGTGTATATATGGGATATGTTAGTTGAATTATTAAATCCATATATTGCTTTCATCTGATTAAAAGTAATTTTATTACCAATTTTATATGCTAAATCTTTAACAGAATCATTTTCAGATTGTAGATAAATGTGGAAATTAGGATCTGTTACATCAATACCTAATGCTATATAATTAATAATATACTCTTCAATGGCTAATTTTCTTGATTTATTAGATGATATACCTCTAGCACCATATGATTCCATGTCTGCTATTGATAAATAAATTTGAGCACCTTTTTTTTGATACCATTTTAATTGATCTACAACCATTTTATGACCAATATGCATACGACCACTTGGCATCATACCTGTAACAACAGCATACTCTTTATTATTTTTTAAACAATGAATTATATTTTTATAATCTCTTTGACCAAAAATAATACCTCTTTTCATTAAAAGATCAGGATCTGGCACATCATTTAATACTTCACTAAATGGTTTAATTCCAAATTGTTCTGTTAATTTATTATAATCTATTATATTACTTCCCCATGGATCAATAATATCCATTGAAAACATACCTCCTTTAAAAAAATTTATACAAAAAAATAATTTACTTAATCTTATGGTTTTGTCCATTCAACATCATAATAAGTGATGCTATTTTCATTATCAACAACTGCAAGTAACAGTTTCTTACGAACACCGTGAGCTACTCTAACATAACTTGAAAAATCATCTACACGAATAGACTGTTCCTGTGATAATATTTTTACAAGAAAACTAGAATGACCATCCCCGGGTGAATGACCTCTTTCATAAACCCTATAATCTGAACCATATTTAAAACCAGTTTTTATAATAAAACCTCTATGACGTAAGTCTTGGTAAACAAGATATTGGGGGTATGAATGAATTTTACGAATAATTTCAGTTAATTCCTCTATGGTTAATTGATTATTTTCATCATCGTATATTTCAATCTTTTCTTTTTTTAAAAGATATAATGATTCTATAAGTGATAATTCTAAACCATCTTCAGTTAAATTACCGTAAAAACTTTTATTATGTAATTTTTGGTGTTGTGTATCTTTTACTATTACACGATCTTCACATATTTCAGAATACATAAATAAACTCCAAAATTATAATATATTGATATTTTTAAGATAATCAATACTTTTGAGGATGTGGTCTAAAGTTTTAACTTCAATAACAGCAACTCCTGAATATTTTCTTTCATTAAGAATGTTAAAAACTCGTTTAACATCAATATTTCCTAAACCAAGAGCTAAATGTTGATCAAAACTTCCATCATTATCACTTAAATGAATATGTCCAATCATATCATAATCTAACATTTCATCAGCAGTAAAACCATTATTATTTGCATGTCCAATATCTAATGTCATATGTGACTTAACTTCATCAACAAGTTTAAAAGTTTCATATACATCAGTAAATAAAGCATTTTCAAATAAAGGCATATTTTCCACACACATTGTTACATTATATTCTTCTGCTTTTTTTTGACAAGTTTTTAATGAGTTTAAATTATTTTTTAATATTTTATCCATGTACTTACGACCCATTATAGGTACTGTACCTGGATGGACAACAACAACTTGTGCTCCAATATCATTTGCCATTTTAAAAGCATCTATCATTTCATTAATGGAAATTTCTCTTATTTTTTCAATATGGGATGCAATATTTACATCAGACATTGGAGCATGTATACTTGGTTTAATATTATATGATGCAAAATCTTCCTCTTTTAATGTATAATATGGTTCTTCTTTAACTATTTCACAATTTTTAATGTTTTGTTTTGTAACAAAGTCTAATACTTCCGTTATACTCATAGGATATAATCCTAAAGTAGATACACTTATTTCCATAATAATTTAACTCCTCTTACTTATTTTTTAATCTTCAGGTCTAAGTCTGGCAAATACATCTTGGCCTTGTTTTAAAGATTTAAGGATTTCTTCTCCTATTTCAATATTCTTTTTAAGTCTTATATGTGCTTTTTTACCAACTGTAGCAGTAAATAGATATTTATCTTTAAGTAAAATATCATAAGATAGTCCTATATCGTCTCGTTTAAAATTTAATGATAAATAATTTCCAGATATACTAACATTAATTGGTATTAATTGATCTATTTCATTAATTTCAAGTTTATCAATATCAATATTTATACCAATTTTATCTTCTATTTCTCTAATTTTTTTACCACTTTTACCAATTATTCTAGGAATACTTTCTTCATCTAAACTTACACGAACTCTACTTTCTGAAATAACTGTTACTTCTACCATAGCATTAGGTGCATGTTTTAATATTTCTTTTTTAACTGATTTTTCTACAATTTTATCTATAGAAGTTTTTTCAGGAGTTTCACTTTTAGTTTTATTTACTTCTATTACAATTGTTTGTTCACCATAACTGTAAATTTCATATAGTAATTCTTTTGTATCAAAATCATGTATTTCAATTACAGGTCTTGCAAGATCTGCTTCTTGCATTCCTGTTGGAATTTTTACTGTTAATGATATGTCATATACTGTATGTACTTGTCCATCTTTAATGAATATTGTTGTATCTACAATTGAAGGTATAATTCCTAATTCTAATCTTCCAAGAATTCTTTGTATGGCATCAATAGCTTTCGTAGCATGAACTACTCCAACCATACCTACTCCTGCAAGTCTCATATCTGAAAATATTTCAAAATCTTCTGTTTTTCTTACTTCATCATATATTGTGTAATCAGGTCTTACTAATAATAATATATCTGCAGTATTTACCATACTTCCTTCTAATGGTGCATATTGTGTTATATTATCATCAAGATTAAGATCTCTTGGTGATTCCATAGTTTTTACTATTGCATCTAGATTATAATGGTAATGTTCAGCAAGTGCTTGGGCAAATGTTGATTTACCTGCTCCTGGTGGTCCTGCTACTAGTATTCCTTTTGCTTCACTATTTATCTTAGTTATTAGTTCTGGTTTTAGATTGTAATTTTCTAATGTTAATTTATCAACTGGTCTTGTTGCAGTAATTTCAAGACCATTAGCAAATGGTGGTTTGGCTATTGATACTCTGTAATTTTGATATTGTACTACTGTAGCACCATTTTTTTCTATTTCTATAAAACTTTGATAATCACTTTTTGTTTTTTCAATTATTTCATTAGAAATTCGTTCTAAATCAATGTATCTTGTTGGAACATAATCTAATTCAACTAATTTTACATTTCCTGGTCTTCCTTTTTTTGCAAGTGGCACTACATTTTCTTTAAGATGAACTGACATGGTGTCTTCATCAAAGTAACTTTCTAATTCAATATCACTTACTTTTATAGGTTCTTTGCAGTAAAAATATGTTTCTATTCCTTGTGCATCGGCAACTTCTTTTTGTAGTCTATCACTAGTTACTAATATTGCTTGATATTTTCTTGCAATATCTCGTATTATTGCATCTATTTCACCACTACCTGCTAATGATATTTCATCTACATTTGGTCTTCTTCCAACATATTCTAGATCAATTATTCCTTGTTTATTTAGTTTTTGTAATTCTTTTAATTCTTTTAAACCGTTATACCCACTTTTATGTTTGTGATTCGCATTATTTTCAATTTCTGAAGAAACTGCTTCGGGTATTAATACTTTTGCTCCGGAATATTCTTCTTCTACAAGTTTACTTACTTGTTGATCTATTATTACGCTGGTATCTGGCACTAATCGTATCATGTTATCGCTTCTCTTTTATTTTTTTTTAGTATACATCTTTTGGTTCATATACTTTTTCTTCAATTATTTCTAGTTCATTTTCATTTGTTATTCTTCGATAAAAACATGTTTCATATCCTGTATGGCATGCTCCTACTTTTTGATCAATTTTTAGTATTATTGCATCCATATCACAATCAACTAGAATTTCTTTAATTTTTTGTATATGTCCTGATGTTTCACCTTTTAACCATAATTGTTTTCGTGAAGTACTATAATAATGTGCTTTTTTAGTTTTGATACTTTTTTCATATGCTTCTTCATTCATATAAGCTGCCATAAGGATTTTATTTGTTTTATAATCTTGAGCTATGGCCATTATTAATTTTTCACCATTTATTTCATGTCTGAAGTTGGGTGCTAGCATTGTTTAATTATCCTTTTATTTTTTAATATATTTTATTATATTGTTGTATGTTATAGATTCTTGGTTACCTGAGTTCATATCTTTAATAGTTACAGTATTATTTTCAACTTCTTTTTTTCCAATGATAATTACATAAGGTATGTTGTGTATATTAGCATAAGATAAATTCTTTTTAAGTTTTTTACCTTTAAAATCTATATCAACAGAAATATTTTCTTTTCTAAGTGTTTGACTAATTTTAATAGCTTCACTTTTAAGATTTTGATCTAATGGAATAATAAGAACGTCAATAGTATTATCTGTATTAATAGGAGTATTTTGCCTATGATAAGCTTCAATTATACGGTCAAAGCCTATAGCAAAACCAGTAGATTCAATATATTCTGAATTAAACATTTCATTAAGATTATAGGTTCCTCCACCTGTTATTTGTTTTTCAGCACCAAGAGATGGAACATAAATTTCAAATACAAAACCAGTATAATAATCAAGTCCACGAGCTATTGATAAATCTACAACATAATCTTTAAATCCGAAATCTTCAATTCTTAAAAGAATTCCTATAAGATTATTAATTGCATTGATACATTCATCAATATCATTGAAATAAGATTTTAAATCATTAAGGTCATCTATAGAACCTTTACATTCAACTATTTTATAAATTAATTGTTTATCAGATTCATCAATAGATAATTCATCTAATAAATTGTTAAGTAAGTCATACTCTTCTTTATCAATAGAAGCAATAATTTTTTGTTGATTATCTGAATCAATATTAAAATAATTAAGAATACCTCGAATAATGCCTAAATGACCAATATGGATATTATACTCATCAAGATTTAATTTAGATAAAGCATCATTAGCCATACTAACAATTTCAGCTTCACTATCAATAGGATTTCCACCAATAACTTCACAACCAAATTGCCAAAATTGTCTAAATCTTCCTGCTTGAGGGCGTTCATATCTAAAACAACTGCCATAATAATACATTTTTATAGGTTTAGCAGTTTTTTGAAGATTATTGTCATATAAACGGGCTATTGAAGCAGTAAGTTCTGGTCTAAGTGCAAGGTCTCTATTACCTTTATCTTGAAAATGATAAATTTCATTTTTTATTCCTTCACCAGATCTTTCAGTAAATAATTTAAGATCTTCAAATATAGGTGTTTTAACTTCTCTAAATCCATAAGATTCAAAAGTAGATCGTATACTATTTTCAATAGATCTACGTTCATCCATATCTTCAAATAAAAAATCACGTGTTCCCCTTGGATTATTAAATTCCATCTAAATAACAAACTCCTATAACTTTTTTATATACTTTTTTTAATAATCATAAATTTTTAATATTCTTTTTTAGTTTTAAACAGTTAATTTATTAAAATTTTCTTATTATAAAATCAAATAATTAAGAACAAATAAATATACTCTTATATTAATATATATGCAAATAAAATATATTAAAATATACTATTAATATTAAATATTAAAAAAAGAATAATAAGAAATAGGCAAAAAGAAAAAAAAGAAATGCCTAAAAAATATTAATATAATAATTACACATTAAAGGAGGTGTATCTTTTTTGGATAGTAAAAAAATAACTGTTTTAGTAGTAATTGCTGCAATATTGCTTTTAATAACTATAATGAGTCAAATATCATTTAATCTTAATGATACATCAAATAATACTACAAATAACACTACAAACTCAATAAATCATGGAATACAAAAAGATACAACACAAAATAATCAAATTAATGATCAAAGTCAAGCACAATCTGGATCAGAACAACAAAGTAATAATCAACCATCTCAATCAT
>JAUNXU010000047.1 GCA_030539615.1 Methanobacteriaceae archaeon
ATATTTATCTAAAGATATATTTTCTACAAGTTTATTTATATTATTAATAGAATCATTTGTTTTACATAGATTAAATATGCTGTTATTAGAAAATGGTACTACTACATCTATATCTGATGATGAATATGCAGTTAATATTAATTTAGATAACCATCTAGGAGTAACAATAGTTTCTTGATTTAATAAAACTACATCATTTAATGATAAATGTATTCCTTTATTAATACAATTAATATATCCTAATCGTTTATCATTTCTTATTATTTGAATAAATTCATTATTTTCATATGAACCAAGTAATTTATTAATTTTTTTATCAGTACTACAATCATTAATAAGTATTAATTTATTATTAGGATTGGTATTTTTTATTATACTTTCAATACATTTTTTTGTTTCATTATACTTATTATAAATAGGAACTATTATAGATACTTGATTTTTTAATGATGAAATCATATCATTTACTTGTTTATTTGTATATTTTAAATCAAATAATGATTTTAAATGAGTATATTTTTTTATAAAGTATTGATTTCTATTTTTAGGAATTTTTAAAATATCAATATCAATATTTGTTTTCCAACAAGCATAATTTAAACTTAAATTAGGATCATATCCTTCTTTTATTGATTCATCATACCAACAATTCATAGTATTTATTATATCTTTATCATCATGCTTTCTAAATATAAATTCACTAGCTATACAATTATTATTTACTAAATAACCTTCAGATTCATATTGTTTTAATTGTTTTTGTATTATTTTATTATTATCTTCAATATTTTCAATACATAAAAATTTATTATTTTTAAGATATTTATGAAGACATTCTTCTAAATTATTAATAATATTAATGTTAGGATCAATCCATAAAGAATAATCATATTTTGACAAATATTTATGTGGCATTGTTTTATATTTTAATAATTCTATATTTTCTATTAATTTTATTTGCCAAAACTCAGACTTAAGATTTGGATTATTAGTAAAACAAATATAATCAAAATTATCATTTATATATAGTGGTTTACTTATTTCATCGGAATTATCTGTTATAACTGTATAAATAACTAATTTATTTTTTGAGAAATTTATTTCATTAGATTTATTTTTTATTACTTCTTTAAGAGAAATATTTTCATTAAAATTATCATTTATTAAAACATTTAAATTATTAATTGTTACTGTTTCTATTTCTAGATAAAAGGCTAATAAGAATAATATTACTTGATTATTATATTCTGGTGATGTGTATTCATTTAATGATTTTATAAATACATTATCAATATTAAGATTTGTTATAATATTAAAATAGGCATTGATATAATCTTCAATATCATTATTTATTGTCCATTGTTTAATCATGCCACTTTTATTTAGACTATGAAGCATCAAAGATAATTTATTCTTTTTTATAGATAATATAAATATTTCATAATCTTCGTTTAATCTATGATATATTTTATCTAATAATGGTTTATTTTCTTTATTACTTGTTGTAACATATAATACTCTTTTTTTAATATTTTGAAGATTATTTATATTATTTAATGAATCTTTCAATTTTTTAGATTCTTTAAATAGGAACCATTTATCAAATAAATCAGGATATGATTTGAGTAATAAATTTTTAGTATCTTCTTTTAAATCATTAGAATCTAATTTTGAAATAGTACCATTATGATATACAAATATTGAATCATTCCTAATATTTAACCATCCATTATATAAAGCTTTAGATGTAAAATCAACATCACTATAATGATAATTAATAGATTCATCAAATAAACCTATGTCATCAATAACATCTTTTTTAATATACATACAAAAACTACTACCAACTGGAGATTCAATATTATTAATAGATAATTTTCCTAATTTATAACCAGTATCATCAATATCATTTATATTATCTAGTGCATCTATATTAATGTCACTAGAATTTGAAAATGGAGTAACAGTTCCTATGTTATTATCAGAATATGCTGCAATAACAAGTTTAGATAACCAACCTTTAGTAACAATAGTATCTTCATGCAATATAACAACATCATTTGATGATAATTTTATACCTTTATTAATACTTCCAATAAAACCAATATTATTTTCATTTGTAACTATTTTAATATTAGAAATATTTTTTAAAGAATCAAGAAACAATTCAATATCTAAATTAGAACCATCATTAACAATTATTAACTCATAATTTATAGAAGTATTATTTAATATACTTTGTACACACTTTTTAATTCCTTCAAAATCAGCATATACAGGTAAAATAATAGATATTTTATTAGTAATTCTTGATAAAATATTATTAATTTCACAAGGAGTATATTCATTATCCTCATTATAGAAAGTATTAAACTTATCAGAGATATAATTGATTCTAGATTCAAATTGTCCACTTTTAATATAATGAACTAAAGGATTAAGATTTAATCCTGCAATATCAGTATTATCCTCCAAATATTTACTTGTTGAAAATAATGGATGAGGATCAATTCCTTCTAAAACACCATAAACAATATAATGTAAAAAAGGATCTAGATTTTCTGATTCTATTATCGGATTATTTGATTCATACCATCTTTGATCAAACCAATCAGATTCTTGTATAATATTATAATCTGAAATCATTTCTGCAGTTATTTCATCTGAAACAGATAATTGCATTTTAGCATTATGATACGGTCGTTTTTCCTTATTTTTCTTATTAATAAAATGAACTAAAGGATTTACATTAGCTTTTTTAATATCAGGATTATATCTAAGATAAAATTCAGGATCAAAATATAAACTTGGAATTCTATTTTCTTTCCAACCATATTTAAGATAATGATTTATAGGATCCATTTCAAGAGGAATATCAATATTATTATCCATATAAAACTTTGAATCAAAATATTTAGAATTTTTTAATAAATCATAATCTTCTAATATTAATATTTTATTTAATAATTGTAATTCTTCTTCATTAGATATGTTATCTGGTTTTGTAGGTGTATCAGGATCCTCATTACAAATATAATATACTAAAGGAACAATATATCTTTGTTTTTTATCCATATAATTTGCAATATACCAAATCATATTAAATTGAGAATTTGGATTATAATATTTTTCTAATCCTTTTGTAAGATAGTGTTTAACAGGATCTTGTTTAATATCACCATTAAGATACTTATTAATGTACCATTTCTGATCAAAAACACTGTTTGAAACAATTATTTGATATTCTTGTGTTTCTTCAATTATTACTGGATTTTGTTTAAGAAAATTTTCTGTAAAGCTATTATTATATTTACCTCTTATTTCATAATCAACTAAAGGATAAGTTATATTATCCATTAATTTTTTATTATTTTCAAAGTACCATTTAGCATCAAAATGACTATTAGGATTTTTAAAATTAGATAAACCAGTAGTAAGATAATCTAATACTGCATCTGGCACATTATATTTTTTAGTATACCATTTCTTATCTAAAAACAAGGAATATTCTATTATTTTACATTCATGTGATTCTACTATATATTTAATTTCTTCATAAGAAGTATTTTTTACAGTATCATAATACGTTTTATCAAATACCATTTCTTTATTTTTAGATATAGATTTATTTTCTATTTCACCATTGAAAATATAATGTAATAAAGGATTTTCATTTTCTTTAAGATTATATTCTATTTTATACCAATTAGTATCAAATTCAGAACATGGATCTTTATTTTTATACCCATTAGTTATATAATCAATAATAGGATCATTAATTATATTATACTCCTTTTTATACCAGTTTTTATCAAATAATTTAGATTCATTTATTAATAAATAATCTAAAGATTCTTCAAGAATTAAATTTTCTTTTGTATCATTTAAATTCATATCAACTAATAACTCATAATTATGAGTATAAGATGTAATATAATCTACTAATGGATTTTGTTTTAGTTCTTTGACTTTAGGATGTTTTTTGAGATAAAATTTACTACTAAAACTTGGATTAGGATCATATTGACCTTTAAAACCACCTTTTAAATAATGAATAACAGGATCCATATGTAATTTTTTCACATCAGGATGTGTGCTATAATACCATGAATTATTTAATAAAATAGATTCATTAAGAATTCTATATTCTTGAGAATCTCGTAAATCTTCAATAAAATCATGATTATTATTTGAAGTATAAACACCATTAACAATATAATCCAATAAAGCATTTTCATTAGAAGATAAACTATTTAATCGTTTATATTCTTTAACATTAAAACTAGGATGAGGATTATAACATTTTTTATCTCCAATAACAATATAATGTTCTATAGGATCAATTTTTTCTTCTGAATTAAGATAAATAACTTGATACCATTTACTATCAAATAAACCAGAAGATTTTATCAAATTATAATCATTATCATTATATTTTTCTGATTCAAGAATATTATCATTAGAATTTATGGATTTTTTAGGAAATATACTTGTAAAATTAGTTTTTGGAGATTTTTTTAAATTATTACTAAATTTTATATTATGAGCTGTTATAAAAGATCTTAATTCATTTATTTTATCCATATTTTCCTTTAAAAGATCTTGTTTTTCCTTTTCATCTTTTTTTAAGAGATGAATTTCATCATTTTTATCATTTAATTTAATTAAATATTTATTTATCTCTTTTTTAAGATTACTGTTTTTTTCATTAAGTTTCCTTAGATCACTATCTAATCTATGCACTTTATTTATTGCATTTGCATAATTTTCAACATCTATTAGATTTTTACTTTGTATTTCAGTTATTTTATCACTTAAATTTTTTTTTGATATTTTAAAATCTTTTATTAAATATACTAATTCTTTATTAAGTTTCTTATTATCTGTTTGAAGATAATTTATAAATTCTGATTTTGAATTAAGAATTTGATTTGTTTTTATTAATTCTTCTTTTATATTATTATATTCACATACAATAAGATCATATTCTTGTTTTTGATCATTAAATCTCTTTAAAATATTTTTTTTATCATATGTTCCCATATTCTCATCCATTATATTATTCTCCAAAAAAAATCATTGATATAAATTAAAATTATTGTAAAAATGTTAATTATATTACTATTTTTATAGTTTTTACTATTAAAAAATTTCCAGATAAGTTTACCACTACCAACTTAAGGTTTTTTTTCTATTTTTAGTTTTGTAAAAATCATATAATTTTATTAAAAAATAAATATTAAAAAAAGGGAAAGTTTAGTTTATGTTTAAGACAACAAAATTAATTTGTTTACAAACAATTATATTAAATATAAAATACACAACAGATAAAATAACTAAAATTAATAGAACAATAATAAAATATTGGAATTTAAAAAGAAATTATTCATAAACTATTATTAATAACTTGTTTTTTAAAAAAAGAAAAAATAGGATTTATTTAAAATAAGTGTGAACAGATTTCATCAATAGTATCTAAGAATTTTTCTGTTGTTACCCCATTATAATAAGATAATAATACTGATCCACCTGCTCCTACACCTTCTTTTCCTGATCCTTTTGCATAATTTTGTAATCCTTTTGTTTTTGATTTTTCTAGTTGTGGATTAGTTGCATATACAGTTATTTCACCAATTTGATCAACGATTTCTAAAAGATTTGATGTTTCATCTTCTACAACATAGCTAGTTGTTGCTATTTGAATATTATCAAAGTTATAATCAGGTTCTAATGCTTTTATTACTGCACATACAGCAGCCATTTGTGTTCCACCAGCTAATGTTACAGGGACACTACTTCCCAATACTAATCCTGCTGTTGCTATTATTGTTGGATCACCTAATATTCCAACTGCTTTTAATGGATCTTCTTTTAAATCTCCTGCTTTATATCCTGCATTTTTTAATCCAGAATCAACAATTTCTTTTTTAAGTTGATGTGGATTTGTTTTCATACTTCCACTTATTTTTCCTTCAACATTATATCCTAATGCTGTTAATACTCCTTGTGCTGTTGTTGTCCCTGCTGGTGTACTTTCTCCAATCATTATATGTTTTGTTGTTTTTGATAATTGTTTTCCTGTTTCTTTTGCATTTTTAAGTATTGTTTCTGGATTTTCCACAGCTTTTCCAGTTCGAATATCTTTTCCAGGAATTCCATTTAATTCTATATAAGGTACTTGTGGTTTTATTTCGGATCCAGCATTTATTGTTATAAATGGTACATCTAATAAGCTCATCATTGTTGCTGTTAATAATCCTGGTGTTGGTGCTGCTAATTCATCAGCATCTGTCATTGCAATTTCAGGTAAACTTAGTGTTTTTCCAGTTAATATTGCTTCCACATCTACTGCTGGTGTGTATTTAGTTAATTCTGTTGTCATTCCAGCTCCTGTTAAATTTGGTATTTGTGAAGTTTCAGTAGTGGATATTACACATGCAAATATTGTTGAATCTTTTTTTGCAATTTCTTTTAGGTTTCTATCTTTTCCATATATTTTTATTTCTTCTGTCATGTTTTTTCTCCTTTATAAATGTGTCAGTTTTCTTATTATTGTTTATGAACTTTTTAAGTATTAATAGTATTTGGTTAAGTTTATTTGATTTTTTAAGGGGTTTTTATCCTTTTTTTGATTATTTATTTTGTTTTTTTGTTTTTCGTTTTTTTTAAATAAGATGTTAAAGAGATTATTTATATATAATATATTTGTTTATGAGGGTGATTTTTTTATATGATTTGTTTAGGTATTGAAGGTACTGCTGAAAAGTGTGGTATTGGTATTGTTAATAGTAATGGTGATATTCTTGCTACTTGTGGTAGTCAATTATATCCTGAAGTAGGTGGAATTCATCCTAGAGAAGCTGCTGTTTTTCATGCTGAACATATTGTCCCTTTAATTAATGATGCTCTTGATGAAGCATCACTTTCATTAAATGATTTAGATTTAATTTCTTTTTCAAAAGGACCAGGTCTTGGTCCTTGTCTTAGAACTGTTGCTACTGCTGGAAGAACTTTATCTCAAAGATTAAATATTCCATTAATTGGTGTTAATCATTGTATTGGTCATATAGAAATTGGTAAATTAACAACTAATGCTATTGATCCATTAACTGTTTATGCTAGTGGAGGTAATACTCAAATTATTAGTTTTGAATCTGGAAGATATCGAATTCTTGGCGAAACTTTAGATATTGCTGTTGGAAATTGTTTAGATCAATTTTCCCGTAGTGTTGGTCTTGGTCACCCTGGAGGTCCTGTTGTTGAAAAATTAGCGTCTAAAACTAATGAAGTTATTGATTTACCTTATGTTGTTAAAGGTATGGATTTTTCTTTTTCAGGTATTTTAACTAGTGCTATTAAGTTATATAAAAAAGGTGTGGATATTAATATAATTTGTAATAGTTTTCAAGAAACATGTTTTAGTATGTTATGTGAAGTTACAGAAAGAGCATTAAGCCATAGTAATAAAGATGAGGTTTTATTATGTGGTGGTGTTGCTGCTAATAGTCGTCTTCGTGAAATGTTAAAGATTATGTGTGAAGAACATTTTAGTACATTTTATATGCCTGAAATGAAATATTGTGGTGATAATGGTAGTATGATTGCTTGGCTTGGTTTACTATCTTATAACTATAATGGTAATAAAGGTATTAATATTGAAGATAGTGTTATTGATCAACGTTTTCGTACTAATCAAGTTGATGCTGGTTGGAATTTAAATAATAATAAAGGTATTAAACTACCTAATAATTTATATGATAAAGGTGCAGAAGCTGATGTTTTCAAATGTATTTGGGATAAAGATGAAGCTATTTGTAAAATTCGTCCTTGTAAATCATATAGAAGTAATAATATAGATAAATCACTTCGTCTTTATAGATTAAGAGAAGAAGTTCGTCTTTTAAATGATTGTAAAAATTTTGGTGTCTCTACTCCTAGTATTTTTAATATTGATATTAATAATATGAGTATTGTTATGGAATATGTTAAAGGTGTTTTATTAAATGATATTATTATTGATATTTTAAATAATAAATTAAATGAAGATGTTTTATTTGATTATTGTAATATTATTGGTAGTAATGTATCTTTAATGCATGATAATGGTATTATTCATGGAGATTTAACTAGTAAAAACATTTTTATTAATGATAATAAAGCTATTTTTATTGATTTTGGTTTAGGTAAATATTCTGATGTTATTGAAGATAAAGGTACTGATGTTCTTGTATTTAAAAAATCTTTAGAAAGTATTATTCCAAAATTTAGTGAAGATTGTTTTAATAGTTTTATTAATGGTTATAAATCTGTTAAAGATTTTGATCTTATTTATAATAAAATTGATGAAATTATTTCCAGAGGACGATATTTATAGTTCCTTAATTGCATACTATTTTTTTTAAATTTATTCATAAAATGTGATATTTAATTATAAAATATTCACATAATACAATCATTTTTTCATAAAAAACATAAATTTATATTTTATGTATTAAATAAATATTATTAATAAAAGATAAAAGGATTTTAATTAAATGTTATATGGAATCATAGATATCGGATCAAATACTATTAGATTTAAAATATATTCTTATAAAAATAATAAAATAAAATCAATAATATCAAAAAAGAAAACTGCAGGATTAATATCATACAAAAAAAACAATAAACTAAATGATGAAGGAATTGAAATACTTATATCAACTTTAAAAACATTTAAAAAATATATGAAACAATTAAAAGTTGACTATACATGTTATTTTGCTACAGCATCATTAAGAAATGTAAATAATTCAAAAGAAATTATTGATCAAGTAAAAGAAAAATTAAATATTGATATTAAAATATTAGATAGTAACCAAGAAGCTGAATTAAGTTTTGAAGCTGTTAAAAATTGTGAATTAGACCATAGAGAAGGAATTTTAACAGATATTGGTGGTGGAAGTTCAGAAATAATTGCTTTTAATAATAAAAAACCTGTTGAAGAAGTAAGTTTACCTATTGGATCATTAAATTCATATTATGAATATGTATCTATAATGTTACCAAATAAAAAAGAAGCAGAAAAAATAAAAAATGCTACATTAAATGAAATTAAAAAGTCAAATATTAAAAAAAGTAATAAAGAATACATGTATTGTGTTGGAGGAACTATTAGAACAATAAAAAAAGTTTTAGAACATTTAAATCTTAAACAAGATAAAACAAATGAAATTCCAATAGAATTACTTGAAAAATTAGAAAATGAATTAAATCATAATAATAAAAAATATTTTACTAAGATATTACAAGTTAAGGCTGAACGTATCCATACACTTGTTCCAGGCCTTATTATAACACAAACTATAGCTGAATATTTTAATATAAAAAAAATACATATAAGTCAAAACACTATAAGAGAAGGTGTATTACACTCATTAATAAATAAAGAAAAGGAAAAAATTGAAAATGAAAGAATATAATTTCACATATACCCAAAATAGAGAATTATCCTGGTTAAAATTCAATAAAAGAGTATTAGATGAAGCAAAAGATAAAACTGTCCCATTATTAGAACGTCTTAGATACATATCTATATTTACCAGTAATCTTGATGAGTTTTTTATGATAAGATGTGGAAGCTTATATGATGTAACTTTAATTGATAGTGAAGATAAAGATAATAAAACAGGATTAACAGCACAAGAACAATTAGATAAAATTTATAAAGCTACAATACCATTATATGAACAAAAAGATACTATATATAAAGAAGTTACAAGTGAATTAAGAAGATATGATGTGATAAAACATCAATTTGAAGAATTAAATAGTGTTCAAAGAAAATACATCACCCAATATTTCTATGAAAATATTGCTCCATTATTATCACCACAAATTATTGATTCACATCATCCATTTCCACATATGATAAATAAAAAGATTTATATTTACACAATATTGAATGATGATAATGAAGAAAAATTAATGGGATTAATACCAATTCCTGCATCATTACCAAGATTTATAAAATTTCCTAAAACATATGAATATATACTTATAGAAGATTTAATATTTGCATTTGCAGAAACTGTATTTAATAATTACTATGTAAAATATAAAACAATCACTGCAGTAACACGAAATGCTGATATTAACTTACAAAATTCTTCAATAGATGAAGATGAAGACTATAGACATTTCATGAAAAATATTTTAAATAAAAGAAAAAGATTAGCACCAATAAGATTAGAATTTTGTACATATAAACAACACAAATACAATAAACATCTAAGAAAAAAACTAGATTTACATAAAAACCAAGTATTTCTAACACATACACCAATTAATATGGAATATATTCATGATTTAATAAATAGTCTTCCAAAAAATTTAATAAATGATTTAACATTTACCCCATTTGAACCACAACAATCATCAGAAATAAAACCAAAACAATCATTACTTAAACAGTTAAATAAAAGAGATATATTACTTTTTTATCCTTATGAAACAATAAATCATTTTTTAGAATTTTTAAAAGAATCAGCAAATGATCCAGAAGTATTATCTATAAAAATTACATTATATAGAGTTGCAAGATCATCATCAGTTATAAAATATTTATTAGAAGCAATAGAAAATGAAAAAGATGTAACAGTACTAATTGAATTACGTGCTAGATTTGATGAAAAAAATAATATTCATTATGCAGAATTATTAGAAGAAGCAGGATGTCAAATATTATATGGATTTGAAAATTATAAAGTTCATTCTAAAATATGTACAGTAACAAAAAAACATAAAGATAAAATAATACAATATACTCAAATTGGAACTGGAAACTACAATGAAAAAACAGCAAAACAATATACAGACTATTGTTATTTAACATCAAATCAAGATATAGGTGATGATGCAACAGAATTCTTTAAAAATATGGGATTATCCAATTTAAATGGTCATTATAATAAATTATTAGTAGCTCCAACAAGTTTAAGAGATAATATAATAAAATATATAGATGAAGAAATATTAAAAGCTCAAAAAGATCAACCAACAGAAATAATAATGAAAATGAATTCATTAACAGATCGTAAAATTATTGATAAATTACAAGAAGCTTCAGAAAATGGTGTTAAAATAAAATTAATTATAAGAGGAATTTGTTGTATTATACCCGGTCTTCCATCTAAAACTGAAAATATTGAAGTTAGAAGTATAGTTGGAAGATATTTAGAACATGCAAGAGTATATTCATTTGGAACTGGTGAAAATAGAAAAATATATATTTCAAGTGCTGATATAATGACTAGAAATACTAAAAAAAGAGTTGAAGTAGCTTGTCCTATTGAAGATGAAAAATTAAAAGAAAGAATATTACATGATCTTAATACTATGCTAAAAGATGATATTAAAGGAAGACGGATAAATACAGATGGTGATTATGAATATATTGAACAAGCACGTCATCTTAATTCACAAGAACATTTCCAAGAAGAAGCTATTAATAATTTAGTAACATTTAATGAAAGTCAACAGAATAAATCAATTATTCAAAAGATTATTGAATATATAAAAGAATTAATTATAAAATAAAAGGAAGTGTTAATATGGATTTAACCATAACATTTATTACTAGTAACAAACATAAATTAAAAGAAGCAGAAGGTATTTTTAATATTTTTGGAATAAACCTTGAACATGAAAATCCAGGTTATCCAGAACTACAAGGTTCACTAGAAGAAGTAGCATCATATGGTGCAAAATATGTATCTGATAAACTAGAAAAACCAATAATTGTAGAAGATGCTGGCTTGTTTATAAAATCCCTTAATGGGTTTCCAGGAGTTTATTCATCCTATGTACAGGAAACATTAACCAATAAAGGAATACTTAAATTATTAAAGGATGAAACCGACAGGTATGCTGAATTCAGGTCGTGCATTGGTTTCTGTGCACCCAATCTCGAACCCAAGACTTTTTTAGGCTCTGTTAAAGGTTTAATATCATTAGAAGAAAAAGGTAGTAATGGATTTGCATATGATCCTCTTTTTTATGTTGAAAAATATAACAAAACATTTGGAGAACTTACAACTAATGAAAAAAACAATTTTTCACATCGAAGAAATTCTTTAGAAAAATTTGCAAAATGGTATTCTGAAGAATATAAATAATAAACACTAATTTTTGATAGTGAAAACTATAAAAGCATAGAATTAAAAAAAAAGGAGATAATGATAAATATGGTAGACTCACCAGACTGGATTGAACAAAAACCAGAAGAAATAGAAGAATTAATAGTTAAATTACACAAAGAAGGACAAAGTACAAGTCAAATAGGAATAACCTTAAGAGACCAATATGGAATACCAAATACTAAATTAGTATTAAACAAAAAAATAACAAAAATATTAGAAGAAAATGAACAAGTATTTGAATATCCTGAAGATTTAATAAATCTTATAAAAAGAGCTGTAAATATAAGAGAACATTTAGAAGAAAATCCAAAAGATATACACTCAAAAAGAGGACTTCAAATGATTGAATCACGTATAAGAAGATTAGTAAAATATTACACTCGTGAAAGTGTCCTTCCACAAGGATGGAGATATGATCCAAAAACAGCTGCACTCCTTGTTAAATAAGGCTAGTGAAGCTTGCACACTTATACAAGCTCATATTAAATCAAAAAATGTTATTAGAATAATATCACATAATGATGCTGATGGTTTAACATCAGCTTGTATACTTGCAAACGCTATAAAAGAATCTGGTGGACGATTTCACATAACTATAGTTCCGCGATTACAAAATAAATTCATTAAAAAACTACATAAAGAAAGATATAAATTATTTATATTTTCAGATGTGGGTAGTGGAAATATATCAGAAATTAAAAGATTAAAAGCTGATATTATAATAGCAGATCATCATCAAATACAAGATGAAAATATAAAATTTGAATCAGATGATGAAAGACAATTAATTCATGTGAATCCACACTTATTTGGAATAGATGGTACAAAAGAAGTTAGTGCTTCAGGAGTATGTTATTTAACAATACGTGATTATAAATACACATGGTTAGCTGGTCTAGCATTAGTTGGAGCATATGGAGATATGCAATTTAAACATAGTCCTCAAAGTGTAAACAAATTTATCCTTGATGAAGGTGTAGAACATAATGATTTAATAGTTGAAGATGATTTAAAATTATCTTACAGTCATACTCAACCATTAAATAAATCATTAACTTACACTTATAATCCAAATATAAAAGGATTATCTGGAAATCAAGATGCATCAACAAAATTTTTAGAAGAAAACAATATACCAACAGATAAAAAATTGAAAGATTTAACTACAGAAGAGTATAATCAATTAAAAGAAAAACTCATAGAAATAAATCCAGACATATATGGTAAAGTTTATAAAATAAACAATATAATACCTGAACTAGAAAATATTGAAGAATACTCTAAAATTTTAGATAGTTGTGGTAAAAACAAGGAATATACATTAGGACTAAGTATTGGATTAGGGAAATATGAACATTTAGATCAAAGTCTTGAATTATTAGATAAATATAATTCTGAAATGCAAAAAGGAATAGAATGGATAAAAAAAGAAGGTAGTATAGAATATGATAACTTACAATATATATTTACCAATGATAAAAAACGAAAAAAAGTTCTAGGAGCAATATCAAGCATAGGCTTAGATTTAAACATAATAAACAAAGACAAACCAGTAATTAACATGATGCAAATGGATAACATAATCAAAATATCATCAAGAGCTACAGATGAACAAGTAAAAAAAGGAATCAATTTAGGAAAAATAATGAATGAAGCATCACAAAGTTTCAATGGAACGGGTGGTGGACACAACATAGCAGCAGGAGCAACAATACCAACTAAAGAAAAAGAAAATTTTTTACATTTAGTTGATGAAATGATAGAATATCAAATTAAAAATCATTCTTAAATTACTTCTTTTTTTATTTAATTTTTTAAATATTATTATAAACATCTATAAAAAATAACTAACTTATTTTAATAATTTTTTTACTTCATAAATTCATTATAAAAAACTAAAAGTTTTAAAACATATATTACAAGTGTAATAATTTTATATAAAACATATATTTCAAGTGTAATTACTTGTATAAAACGTAAATTTCAAGTATAATAGAATATAACTTATTTTTAATTTGTTTAAATTAAATATTTTTTTTTATATTTCAGTTTAAGTCATCAATTTCAAGTGTAAAAAATTGTGTTTAAAATTCATTATTTTAAATTTAAGAATTTAAAATTTATTAGTTTAAGATTTAAATTTTTATTTGTCATTGATTTCAAGTGTAACTTATTTATGTATTTTATTTTTAATTTTAAATATTTTTTAGCTAATTTTTTATTTTATGTCATAGATTACAAGTGTAAATTTTATAATTTTCTAGTGTGAGAGGTAAATTTCAAGTGTAAAACTTTTTAAATATTTTTTAAAAATTGAAACAGTGAGACATATATTGCAAGTGTAATTTTATTTTGAAAGAAAATATGAAAAAAAAAGTGTGAGAGGTAAATTTCAAGTGTAAAACTTTTTAAATATTTTTTAAAAATTTAAAGACATTAATTTCAAGTGTAATTTTATTTTTAATTAAAATAAAAAGTATTACGATAATAATTTTAAGTATTATTGTATTACTTTAGTAAGTAATATTTTAAACTATAAAAAGTATTAATTTTAAAATTTTTAAAAAAAATAAAATTTCTAAAAATTAATTAAAATTCTTTATTTTATTATATTATTATTATTATTT
>JAUNXU010000120.1 GCA_030539615.1 Methanobacteriaceae archaeon
CAGGTAAAAATCTTGTACCAAGACCTGCTGCTGGTATTATTGCTTTTCTTATCTTCTTTTCCATACCTAATATTCCCCTTAATATTTTTCTTACTATATATTTTTTACATTTATTTTCTGTATTGTTTTTTATCAGATATAATTACTTCATTACTATTTATGAAACTTCCTTCTATAAAATTTTAGGTATATAGAAATCTCATTAACATATAAGTTCCTGATTGATAGTTAAATCTAATTATTTATTTTTAAATATTTGTATTCTTACTATTGCTTATCACTGGAAATTTTAAAATTTCCCTAGAGTTTTTTCTGGATAAAATCACCCTTTTGCTGGGACCTACTATCGTCTCATCAATAGTGAAAGTACTGATTACTCGCAAGGAATCTCACTACCTTGATTACTAGTAACTTTTCTTCTATTTATTTTCATCTTATTAATAAAATACTCTTTAGACTTGGAATAAATACTAAATTTACTAAATATAAAAAAAGTACCTATGCTAGCTATAATAAAAACTACTAATCCTGTTATTAATAAACTCATTATACTATTTTTATATAATAAAGTTGAAATAAAGTATGTTGGTACTGAAACTAAAATAGTACTTAAAAAATACTTTAAATGATCTAAATAATATTCTTTTTTAGGAAAACCAATAAAATAATAATCAAATATAATCGTTGAGCCATAGCAAAAATTAATTAAGAACATAGCTATAAGAGTACCAATAACAGTTCCTACCATTCCAAATTTATAAGTTAACACAAAATTTAAAACTAAATTTAAAATAGTTTCAAAAATTGCTCTAAATCTTGCCTCCCACCAAAGTCCAGCTGCATCATGATAAACAGCTCTAATACTTCCCATATTTAAACAATAAAAATACAAGCAGAAAGAAATTGCCAAACCTAAATTTGCAGATATTCCATCGCCAACCCAAATTTTCACAAATGGTTGATATAAACAAAGCATCATAATAGTACAAACTCCATAAATCCAAGAGAAAACAAAATCGAAAATTCGCATATCTAGATAATTTTTCTCTTTACTTTCTAAAACTAAACTATTTCCTACGCTTGATGTCATTGCAATTGTAATAGTAGATAATAATCCTAAAACTGAATTCATAATATAGTAATAATTACTGTACACAGCCACAGCTGTTAATCCTAAAATAGTTGAAATAAATATACTATCTAATGAATTTCTTGTCATTGTACAAATTCTTGAAATAAATAAACCTTTTACTTTTTTAGTTATTATATTTTTGGATTCATTTGAAATCTTTCCCCTTGGATTGTAATTAGGAAACTTTTTATTGGATAAATAACCAATAAATAAATTATTAAATAATGTAAATAAAGGCATCATAATTAAATATAGATAGTAATTTTTATAAAATACAATAATTACAACTTGTAAAATTGTTTGAAAAATAAAAATAAAAGTATTAACATTGCTAATAATCCTATTATTTTGACTAGCAATAAATACAGATGATTTATAAGAAAAAAAGCAATAACTACAAACTGTATTTATTAAATATATAGCATATATAATATAAATATTAATATTTGAAGGTATATCATCATTTATTAATTTAGGTAATAACGGAATTATAGTTATACCAACAAGTAAAACAAATAACCCAATAATCCTATACATTTTTCTATAAAAATTTAAAATAGAACAAATTTCTTTTTCATCATTTTCAGCCATTGGTTTATACAAACTAAAAACAACAGCTGTACTGAATCCCAACTCAGCAGTATTTAATATTTGTAAAATAGAAGCAAATAAACTATTAATCCCTAGATATTTCACTCCAAAATAGTAAATCATTAAAGTTCTAATTAAGAATGGAGAAATAATATTAATTACCTTATTGATGACTGAATATATTATATTAAAAATTGTATTTTTAGTTCTAGTCATTATTAATATTTCCTTCTAGCATTTTTAATATATATCCATAAAAGGTCAAATTCCCATTGTCATCTTGTTCAATATATTTTTCTTTCCAAGATAATTTAAAAAAGCTAGTGTTATTAGTTAAATTATCCCATATTTTTTCATCATATTTAATATTCATATATTGGCTTAAATCATATATTCCTACATTATTTATTTCTATTTTATCAATCTCTTTCCTTATTACTTTACAATTTTCATATCCTAATCTAATTAAAAAATTATGAATAAAATAATCTATGACATTAGAGTGAAGTCTAATATGATTACTTAGTGCCTCAAGTGCAAAGTAATTTATAGGATTATTTGGGGCAGATTTCATAATAAAACCACTCCATTTACATTTAGATACCTTTTGCCCAATATAAAATTCATTTATTTTTTCCTCTGGTAACTTAACACTCCAAAAATCTCTATTGTATAAGAACTCATTTAAAATTGGTTTTGTAACTAAAATAGTTGAATCAATCCAAAAACCTCCATAAGCATTTAATAGATAATTTCTTATCCAATCAGAAAACTGAGTTATTGTTAACTCTTCATTATCCAGTCTATTTATAATATATTCAGGAATATCCATAAATTCATAATAATTATATTTAGTAATAAGATTAACTTTTACATTTGAAGGCATGTACTTCTTAACACTTTCATAGCATGCTTTGCATAAATCAGGCATATTGTCGTATCCTTGCCACCAACATATCCAAACATTAT